>NZ_JBFARL010000281.1:0-8132 GCF_040674655.1 Actinomadura sp. NPDC049753
GCCGGCCGCCGCGCGGCCCCCCGCCCCCGCCCGCGGCCCCGCGGCCCCTTCGCCGCCGGCTTCCTCGGCAGCCGCGCGCTCCACGAGCACGGCGACGAGCGCCGCCAGTTCCCGCTCGTCCAGGCGGCCCTTCACGATCTCGAAGTCGGCGCTCACCGCCGCCCCCTCTCCCACCGGACGGTGCCGCCCCGGCCGGTTCCCGTGCTCACTGCGGCTGGTTCCCGTGCTTGCGGCCCGGCCGGGGCACGTACTTGCCGGCGAGCATGTCCAGCGCGTCGACGATCCGGGCGCGCGTCTCGGCCGGGTCGATCACCTCGTCGACCAGGCCGCGCTCGGCGGCGTGGAAGGGCCCCATCAGTTCCCGCCGGTAGTCCTCGACCCGGGCGCGGCGCTCGGCATCGGGGTCGTCGGCGGCGGCGATCTCCCGCCGGTACACCACGTTCACGGCCGCCTCGGCGCCCATCACGGCGATCTCGTTGGTCGGCCACGCCAGGGACAGGTCCGCGCCGATCGACCGGGAGTCCATCACGATGTAGGCGCCGCCGTACGCCTTGCGCAGCACGAGCTGCACGCGCGGAACCGTCGCGTCGCAGTAGGCGTAGAGCAGCTTGGCGCCGTGCCGGATGATGCCGCCGTGCTCCTGGTCGACCCCGGGCAGGAAGCCGGGCACGTCCACCAGCGTCACGAGCGGGATGTTGAACGCGTCGCAGAACTGGACGAACCGGGACGCCTTCTCCGCGGCGGTGATGTCCAGGACCCCGGCCGTCTGCGCGGGCTGGTTGGCCACCACCCCCGTGACCCTGCCCGCGAACCGGGCGAACGCGCACACCACGGTGGTGCCCCACATCTCGTGGATCTCGAACGTCTCGCCGTCGTCGACGATCTCCTCGACGACGGCGCGCACGTCGTAGGCGGCCTTGGGGTCGACCGGCACCATGTCGCGCAGCGCCGGGCAGGGCCGGTCCGGCGGGTCGTCGGTGGGCTGCTCGGGCGCGAACCGGGTGTTGTCGGCCGGGAGCAGCGACAGCAGGTGGCGCACGTCGGCGAGGCACTCCTCCTCGTCGTCGTACATCGCCTCGGCCACGCCGGTCCGCGACGCGTGCACCTCGGCGCCGCCCAGCTCCTCATGCGTGATCGTCTCGCCGGTGACGGCGCCCACCACGTCCGGTCCGGTGATGAACATCTGCGCGGTGTCGCGCACCATGAAGACGAAGTCGGTGAGCGAGGGCGAGTACGCCGCCCCGCCCGCGCACGGGCCCAGCATCACGCTGATCTGCGGGATCACGCCGGAGTTGCGGACGTTGCGCTGGAAGATGCCGCCGTACCCCGCGAGCGCGGTCACGCCCTCCTGGATGCGCGCGCCCGCCCCGTCGCACAGCCCGACCAGAGGCGCGCCCGCCTTGGCCGCCAGATCCATGATCTTGTGGATCTTGCCGGCGTGCGCCTCGCCGAGGCTGCCGCCGAAGACCCGGAAGTCGTGGGCGTAGGCGAACACCCGCCGTCCCCCGACCAGGCCCCAGCCGACGACGACCCCGTCCGTGGGCGGGCGTTTGCGCTCCATGCCGAAGCCCTGCGCGCGGTGCCGCCGGAACGTCTCGATCTCGGTGAAGGTGCCTTCGTCGAACAGCAGGTCGAGCCGTTCGCGAACGGTCAGCTTCCCCTTGGACTTCTGCGCCTGCGTGGCCCTGTCGCCGCCGGCCTCGGCGGCGGCCCGGCGCTCGGCCTCCAGCCGGGCCACGCGGTCCCGCATCTCAGACACTTCCATACCCTCCGTCGGCGAAGACCAGCGGTTTGGCGTCCCGGAGGCAGCCCGCCGCGACCACCAGCCCCACGACCACGCGGTGGTCGCCGAGCTCGGCGGCGTCCACGAGCCGGCAGTCGACGAACCCCGCCGCCTCGGCGAGCACCGGCGAGCCGGTCTCCGCGGTCACGACCTCCTGCCCGGCGAACCGGTCCACGCCGGGCGCCGCGAACCGGCGCGCGAGGGGCTCCTGGTCGGCGCACAGGAAGCTCACCGCGAAACAGCCCGCCCGTTCCACCACCGGCCACGTCCGCGAACCGCATCCGATGCAGAACAGGACGAGGGGCGGTTCCAGCGAGACCGAGGTGAACGAGTTCATCGTCGTTCCGGCGGGGCCGTCCCCCGAGTCGGCGGCGGCCACCGTCACCCCCGTGGCGAAGCCGCGCATCACCGAGCGGAACTTGCTGGCCTCCACGGGCTGGATCTGGCGAAGCACGGCGTTCCCTCCGCTGGGCGAACGGTCGCCGACAACGTAGGCCGCCCGGGTCGAGCCCGGTTCGCGTCCCGTCAGAGCCGCCTCCCGGGGCTCGGTCCGGGGCGGCTAGGGCTTGGTTCGGGGCGGGTCGATGAGCCCGGCGAGAGCGGCGCGGTTGACCGCGTCGAGCCGCGAACCCGCGCCGAGCTTCGCGAAGATGTTGCGCAGGTGGCGCTTGACGGTGGCCTCGGTGAGCGACAGCCGGTTCGCGATCTGCCGGTTGGTGAGCGCCTGCGCGGTGAGCGCGAGCACCTGCCGCTCCCGCTCGGTCAGCTGGACCGGCTGCGCCCCGTCGTCCTCGGGCAGGCTGCGCCGCGAGACGCTGAGCACGATGCGCTCGGGGTCCTCCACCGCCTGGATCGCCGCGACGAGTTCGTTGCGCGACACCGTCTTCAGCAGGTAGCCGCGGATGCCCGCCTCCAGCAGCGCGCGCAGCAGTTCGGGCCCCTCCTGCATGCTCAGGATGATGACCTTGGTGTCCGGGGAGTGCCGCCGGATGCGCCGCACCGTGGTGACGGCGTCCTGGCCGGGGCCGCCGACCTCCAGCAGGACGACGTCGGGACGCAGATCGGCGACGACCGTCAGGGCCTCGTCGCCGCTGCCCGCCTCGCCGACCACCTTCAGACCGTCGTCCTCTTCGAGGATCTCCCGCACGCCCTGGCGGACGAGGGTGTGGCTGTCGACGATCAGAATGGTCCGGAGCGTCAAGACCGCCCCCGGAATGCGGCGGGCTCGCGTTCCGGCCGATGGCGGCGTTTCCCTAAGAATCCGGCGGCATACTCTTTCGGCCATTCGCTCATGAAGGCTCCGATCGGCGCTATCTGGGCGCAGTCCGAGTCCGGACGCGGCCGCCCCGCCGCCCATCCCACCGTATTGCGATATTCAATCTTCAACCGACTGGAGAAACACGCCCCGTTGCCCGTCTGCGAGGCAACGGTAACACGCACCGATCTGGTCCGCCACCCGCCGATCGCCATTCCGATTCCGGTCCTCATACCGGTGGGCGCGGCCTTCCAAACAGTCGACTTCACCGCGGGCGGCGCGCTCCCCGAGCCTCCTCCCGCACCCGCCGTTCCGGGACGCGGCGCCCCTTCGGCACCGCCCGCCCGGGCGCCCCGCCGCGCCCGTCCCGGGGCACGGTGTCCGCGCGGCCGCCGCCGCATCGCCATCAGAACGCCCACCACCTGCCGGAACTCCGATCAGCCGCTCGGACGGGCGCCCGTCGGCTCAGACCCCTCATTCAGCTCACCAGGGCACCTGTTGCCAATTCCGGCCTCGTCAATCATCCACCCGGAAACCGATCACGGGGGGTCACAGGACGACCCCGAAGGTGCGCACCGCGTCACATCTCGCAGATTAACGATCGTCCGGCGGCCGCCGGGGGCCGCTCCTTCACGAGCCCCGATTGCCGCTTCGGACACCGAAATCCTGGAAGTCCCGCACGTCGCTTCGCGAAAGTCTCCCTTGCGCGAAGTGAGCGGCTTCCGGTAATACCGCCTACCGCGGCGGTCGCGTCCCCGCCCGTCCTCCGCGGAGCCGCCGATAAAGATCGAAATTCTCCGGCCGGCGCGTGATCCCAGGAGGGCGCCGCACCTGGGATCACCTGGGCTCCGGACGGCCGGCGGGCGAGGGGCCCGCGCCATGCCCGCGGGGCGGGGACGGGGCGGCCCGGGCGGTTCAGGCGCCCGTGCTCCACAGGTCCGGGCCGAAGACCTCGTAGTGGACGCGTTCGTCCGAGACTCCCGCGTCGGCCAGCCCGCGCCGGACCTCGCGCATGAACGGAATCGGCCCGCACATGAAGACACGGGCCTTGGGCGGCAGCGGCAGCAGGGCGACGTCGATCCGGCCGGCCCGGGCGTCCGCGCTCCCCTCCGGGTCCTCGTACCAGGTCAGCTGCCGGAAGTCGGTCATCCTGGCGCCCGCCTCGGCGATCTGGCGCCGCAGGGCGTGGGTGCGGGGGCTCCGGTCGGCGTGCACGGCCAGGACGGGGCGGCCCGGCCGCTCGGCGGCCAGGTGGTCGATCATCGCGGCGACCGGGGTGATGCCGATCCCCGCGCTGACCAGGACGAGGGGGTCGCCGTCGTCCTCCACCACCACGTCGCCGAAGGGCGGGGAGAGCTCCACCACGTCGCCCACGGCGACGTGCTCGAACAGGAACGTCGAGACGGCGCCGTCGGGGGCGGCGCCGTCGCCCCGCACGCGCCGCAGGGTGATCTGCACGGTGTCCCCGGTCGCTCGCGACAGCGTGTACTGGCGGGGCTGGCGCAACCCGTCCGGCAGCGTGACCGCGAGGGAGACGTACTGGCCCGGCCGGTGCGCGGGAACCGCGCCGCCGTCGGCGGGGGCGAGGACGAGGGAGACGGTGTCCATGGCCTCGTCCCGCCGCTCGGTGACGCGCCACGGCCGGAACGGCGCCGCCGGGTCGCAGGCGGCGTCCTGGTACAGGCGGGCCTCCTCCGCGATCAGCAGCGTCGCGAAGAGCCAGTACACCTCGGACCAGGCCGCGTGCACCTCCGGCGTCACCGCGTCGCCGAGCACCTTGGCGACCGCGTCCATCAGGTGCCGGCCCACGATCGTGTACTGCTCGGGACGGATGCCGAGCGAGGCGTGCTTGTGCGCGATCCGCGAGAGGATCTGCTGGAAGGGGATGGACGACTCCTCCGTCACCAGGTGCTCGGCGAACGCGGCGACCGAGCCGGCGAGGGCACGGCGCTGCTCGCCGTTGGCCTGGTTGCCCTGGTTGAACAGGTGCCGCAGCTCGGGGTGCGCGGCGAACATCGCGGCGTAGAACTCGCCGGTGATCGCGGTGCCGTTGGCGGCCACGGCGGGCAGCGTGGCCCGCACGGTGTCGGCGTGGTCGGACGAGAGCATCAGAATCCTTCCTCCGCAGGAAACGGCGCGCCGGCGGACGCCGGCGGTGCCAGGGAGAGCAGGACCGGTCCGGTCGGATCGGCCACCAGTTCGCGCAGCCGCACCTGGTTCAGCGACACCAGGAAGGCCTCCTGCGCCGCCCGCAGCGCCCCGCGCAGGCGGCAGCCGCCGCGCAGCGGGCAGGGCGGGCTGTCGCATTCGACCGCTTCGCCGGGCCCTTCCAGCACGCGGACGATCTCGCCGACCGGGAGGTCGGTCACGCCGTCGGCGAGGACGACGCCACCCCCGCGGCCGCGGGTCGTGCTGACGAACCCGTCCCTGCGGAGCCGCTGGACGATCTTGGCCATGTGCTGCGGCGCCACCCGCAGGCGCTCGGCGAGCTCGGCGGCGGAGCGCCGCTCGTTCCGCGCGCCCAGCAGCATCAGCACGCGCAGGGCCAGGTCGGTCGACTGGGTCAGGTGCACGGGTTGATCATAATTTGAATCGGACTCTGAGAGTCTGATTTAGCTCTGTGGGGATCGCCACAGAACCGCCGCATAGGCCGTGACGTGCGACGATGCCGCGAATACGGGGGACGGCCCCCACCAGGAGCGGCCGCCTCCCCGTCTTTCGGCCAGGCCCAGAGCGCGGATTCGGACACCCCGTCCCGGGTAGGGGACCGACGCGAGAGTCACGGCGGGAAATCGTGGACGAGGATGAGCCTTCTCGGGATGGTCGTCGCGGTGGTGGCGGCCTGCCTCATCGGCCTGGGGTTCGTGGCCCAGCAGCACGCGGCCTTCCAGGAGCCGCTCGGACGGATCCTGCATCCGAGGCTGCTGCTGGACCTGCTGCACAGCCGACTGTGGCTGGCCGGGATCGCCCTGATGGTCGCCGGTCAGCTCGTCTTCGCGTTCGCGCTGGACCTCGCCGGCGTCGCCCAGGCCACGCCGGTGCTCACCGTCAACCTCGTCTTCGCCCTCATCGCCGCGCACGTGATCTACCGGGAGCCGTTCGGCATCCGGGCGCTGCTGGGGTCGCTGACGCTCACCGGCGGGGTCGCGCTGTTCCTGGGCATCGGGCGGCCGCACGGAGGCACGCCGCCCGGCACGCTGTCCTTCCGCTGGCTGAGCGGAGCGGTCGTGCTGGTCCTCGCCGCGCTGGTCGCCGTGGGCGGAGGCCACCGGGACCTGCGCGTCCGCGCGATGCTGCTCGCCTCGGCCGCCGGACTGCTCTTCGGGCTCCAGGACACGCTGACCCGCAGCGTCGTGCTGCTGTTCGGCGCGGGGGTGGCCGACGCCTTCAAGACGTGGCAGCCCTACGGCCTGGTGTTCATCGGGACGCTCGCCCTGCTCTTCGCGCAGAGCGCCTTCGACGCGGCGCCGCTGCGCATCTCGCTGCCCGCCAGCACCGCGGCCGAGCCGTTGACCGCGATCGCGCTGGGAGTCGCGGTCTTCGGCGAGGGGATCCGGCTGTCCACCCGCGACCTGGCCCTGGAGGCGCTGGGGCTGGCGGGCATGGTGGCGGGCATCGTCGTCCTCGGCCGGTCGCCGTATCTCGGCAAGCCGGGCGAACTGGCGCCCCGGGACGGACGCGGGGGCCCATGATCGCCGTCATCCTCAGCCTGCTGGGCGGCGCGGCCAACGCCCTGGCGTCGGTGCTCCAGCGCCGGGCCGCCAGGTCCGCGCCCGAAGCCGACGCCTTCAAGCCGTCCCTCATCCTCGACCTGCTGTGGCAGCCGCTCTGGCTCGGCGGGGTGGGCGCGCTCATCGCCGCGTTCGTCTTCCAGGCCGCGGCGCTGTCGATGGCGGGCCTCGCGCTGGTCCAGCCGCTGCTGGCCTCGGAACTGCCGTTCACCATGATCCTCATCGCGTGGCTGCCGCCGAGCGGGCTGCGCCAGGTTCCGTGGACCGGCGTCGTCGTCCTCACCGCGGGCCTGGCGGCGCTGCTCATCGCCGCCTCCCCCAGCGAGGGCCTGGGCACGCCGGGGCCCGGCGAGTGGATCATCGCGACGGCCGCCACGGTGGGATGCGCCGCCGCCCTGGTGGTGGCGGCGTGGTCCATCCGCGGGCCTCTCCGCGGCGTGCTGCTGGGCGTGACGACGTCCCTCGGCTTCGCACTGACGGCCGCGTTCATGAGGACGGCCACGCGCGCGTTCTCCGACGGGTTCGCCGCCGTCCTGACCTCCTGGGAGCTCTACGCGATGGCCGCGGCGGGGGCGGCGAGCCTGTTCCTGCTCCAGAACGCGCTGCAGAGCGGCAGCCTGGTCGCCGTGCAGCCCGCCCTGACGGTCACGGACCCGGCCGCCAGCATCCTGCTGGGCGTCGGCCTCTTCGACGAGAGCATCCGGACCGGTCCGTGGATGGCCGCGGAGGTCCTCGGCATCGCGGCCATCCTGCTCGGCAGCGCCGTCATCGCCCGGTCACCGCTGCTGCACGACGAGCGCGCCGTCACCCCAACGCGGCGCGAATGACGTGGTCGGCCCGAGCGGCGTCGAACAGCACGTCCATCCGGCGTTCCCGTGCCCTGCGCGCCCGCTCGTCCCCGAGCCCGTCCAGCACGTCGAGGAGTTCGGCGGGCGACCGCGCGAGAGCGCTCAGGCCCGCCCGCGCCATCGCCTCGGCGCCGTCACGCCCGTGGCCGGGGATGGGCCGGTAGGAGACGACCGGCAGCCCGCACGCGAACGCCTCCCTGCACGTCTGCCCCGCCGCGTTGTCGACCAGCGCGTACGCGCCCGACATCAGAACGGGCATGTCGTCCCGCCAGCCGAGGGCGTGCCCGATCCCGCCCGCGCGGATCCGGGCGCGCAGCCTCCCGTTCCGCCCGCACAGCACGACCGGGAGGTACCGGCCGGACGCCGCGAGCCCGCGGGCCGTCTCGGCCACCCCGCCGATGCCCCAGGCGCCCGCGGAGATCAGCACGATCCGCTCCCCGGGCCGCGCGCCGACCGCGCGCCGCAGCCGTCCGCCGTCGTCCGCCCGCCGGAACCCGGGCCGCACCACGGGGGCG
>NZ_JBFARL010000282.1:0-8074 GCF_040674655.1 Actinomadura sp. NPDC049753
GAAGTCGCGGATCAGATGCGACTGGTCGGCGTAGCCGCAGGTGAACGCGAGCTCCGCCCAGTCGACCGGGCGGTCGTACGGTATCCGCCGGAGCGGTCCAAGGACGGCTGGGCGCTGGCGCAGCTCGGCCTCACCGGCGACGACGAGACCGTCCGCCGCCTGACCCCGGTGATCCGGGCGTGGCCCGGCGACGGCGGGCACGCCAAGGCGGTCACCGGCCTGGACGTCCTCGCCGCCATCGGCACCGACGTGGCGCTCACGCACCTGCACGGCATCGCGCAGCGGGTGAAGTTCAAGGCGCTCAGGGCCAGGGCGCAGGAGAAGATCGAGGAGGTCGCCGCCGGGCTGGAGCTGACCGCGGAGCAGCTCGCCGACCGGCTCGTCCCCGACTTCGGCCTGGACGCCGACGGCACCCTCACGCTCGACTACGGCCCGCGCCGCTTCGTCGTCGGCTTCGACGAGCAGCTCAAGCCCTTCGTCGCGGACGAGGGCGGCGCCCGCCGCAAGGCGCTGCCCAAACCCGGAGCGAAGGACGACCCCGAGCTCGCCCCGGCCGCCTTCAAGGCGTTCTCGGCGCTGAAGAAGGACGTGCGGACCGTCGCCGCCGACCAGCTCCGCCGCCTGGAGGCGGCCATGGTCGCGCGGCGCCGCTGGCCCGCGCGGGAGTTCCGGGAGCTGCTGGCCGGGCACCCGCTCGTCCGGCACCTCGTCCGGCGCCTGGTGTGGCTCGCGTCCGAGGGCGAGGAGGGGGACGCGAGGACGACCGCGTTCCGCGTCGCCGAGGACGGCACGTTCGCCGACGTCGACGACGAGACCGTCGAGACCGCCGATACGGCGCGGGTCCGGGTCGCGCATCCCGTCGACCTCGGCGGCTCGCTCGCCGCCTGGTCGCAGGTGTTCGCCGACTACGAGATCCTGCAGCCGTTCCCGCAGCTCGGACGTGCCGTCCACGTCCTCGCCGACGGCGAGGGGGAGGGCGGCAGTCTCGAACGGTTCGAGGGCCTGACCGTCCCGGTCGGCAAGGTGCTCGGCCTGACCTCGCGCGGCTGGGACCGCGGCGCGCCGCAGGACGCGGGCATCGAACCCTGGATCTCCCGGCGGCTGCCCGGCGGCCGCTACATCGTCATCGACCTCGATCCCGGCATCGCCGTCGGCGCCGTGGACGCCCTGCCCGACCAGAGACTCGACGCGGTCGGCCTGGCGGACCGCCCCGAGCAGCGGTGGCTCGGCGGCGGCGCCACGGGCTCCTTCGCCGACCTCGACCCGGTCACCGTGTCCGAGATCCTCGCCGACCTGGCGACGCTCACCTGAGAAAGAGAACCTCCATGGAACTGCCGAAGGCGCTGCTGGACCCGCCGTGGGCGCGCAGGCCGGCCCCCCTGCCGGCCGGTGACGAGCCGATCATCGTCCCCGGCCTGGCGGCGCCGGACGGCCGCGCGATCGTCTGGGAACCCGGCGAGCGCGAGGCCTGGGCCGCGGTCCGCCCCTACGGGTCCTGGCAGGACGGCGAGTGGGAGGAGGCCGCCGAGGAGTTCCGCGACGGGCGGATGGGCTACGAGCCCACGCGGGCGGGCTTCCTCGCGCAGGCGCCCGAGCATCTCGCGCGGCCGCTGCTGGCCGGGTGGGATCCGCACGTGACCTGGGACTTCGACCATTCCCTCCAGCCGATCGTGGCGCGCTTCGAGACCGCCGCCTGGGACGTGGCGGTCCGGCTGGCCAAGCAGAACCCGTACGGGACGGGCCCGGTCGTGCTGCCGTTCCTGTCCGCCGACGTGGCCCGGATGGTCGCCGACTGGCTCTACCGGCTCAAGTCGGCGCAGGAGCTCGCGCACGCGTGGTTCGCACGGCACGGCCTGGCCGCCGTCCCGTACCTGGTGCCGGACGCGCTGGGCAAGCGCGTCGGCCCGCGCCGGGGCGCGGTCAAGGCACTGAGGATCATCGAGGGCGACGTCGTGGAGGCCGCCCGCGTCCACGGGGACGAGGCGGCCGGGGCGGTCGCGCGGCTCCTCGCCGCCGCGCCTCCCGACACCGCGCCCGTCGAACCGCCGGTCAGGGCGCCGTCCCTGCCGAAGTGGCTCGACGCCGGCGCCCTTCCCCGCCCGGTCCTGAGGGACGGAGGCGAACTGCCGGGCGAGGCGGCCCGCAACCTGCTGCTCGCCCTGACGGTGAGCCCGGCCGCCCGGCTCGACGTGACCGGCGTCGTGGACGGCGCCGCCCGGGTCTGCGAACCGGAGTCGCTGACCGCGTTCGTCTGGGCGCAGTTCGAGGCGTGGCAGGCGGCGGGCATGCCCAAGGGCAGCGGCTTCGTGCTGTCGGCCCTCGGACGCTTCGGCGACGACGTCGTCGTCCGCAGGCTCGCCCCGCTGGTCAAGGAGTGGCCGGGACGCAGCGGCGGGTACAGCAGCGCCGTGCAGGGCCTCGAAGCGCTGGTCGACATCGGCACCGACCTCGCCTTGACGCACCTCAACGGCATCGCGCGGAAGTCCCGGTACAAGGGGCTGCGGGGCGAGGCGGAGCGCAAGCTGGCGCAGGTCGCGGAGCGGCGCGGCCTGACGGCCGGGCAGCTCGCCGACCGGCTCGTCCCCGACTTCGGGCTGGACGCCGACGGGACCCTCACGCTCGACTACGGCCCGCGCCGCTTCGTCGTCGGCTTCGACGAGCAGCTCAGACCGCAGGTGTCGGACGAGGGCGGGGCCCGCCGCAAGGCGCTGCCCAGACCCGGCGCCAAGGACGACCCCGAGCTGGCCCCGGCCGCCTACCGGCGGTTCGCGGAGCTGAGGAAGGACGTCCGCGCGGTCGCCTCCGCGGAGGTGGCCCGGCTGGAGTCGGACATGGTCGGGGGCCGCGCGTGGACGCGCGCCGAGTTCGGCGCGTTCCTCGTCGAGCACCCGCTGATGTGGCACCTCGCGCGCCGGCTGGTCTGGCTGGGCGGCGACCGGGCGTTCCGGCTCGCCGAGGACCGGACGTTCGCCGACCTCCACGACGAGACCGTCGATCCCGCCGCTTCGGCGGACGTCCGGATCGCCCATCCGGTGCTGCTGGGCGACTCCCTGGCCGCCTGGTCGCAGGTGTTCGCCGACTACGAGATCCTGCAGCCGTTCCCGCAGCTCGGACGTCCCGTCCACGCCCTCGCCGACGGCGAGGGGAAGAACGGCAGGCTCGAACGCTTCGAGGGGCCGACCGTCCCCACCGGCAGGATCCTCGGCCTCACCCGCACGGCGTGGAGGCGCGGCGCGCCGCAGGACAACGGCATCGAGCACTGGGTCTCCCGCACGCTCGCGCCCGGCGTCACCGTCGTGGTCGACCTGAGCCCCGGCATCGCGGTGGGCTACGTCGACCTGAACCCCGTCCAGAAGATCGAGCGGGTCTGGATCGGCGCGGCGCCCGGCGACCCGTCCCGCGCGATCCCGGACGGGCTCGCCGGCGTCGACCCGGTCCTCGTCTCGGAGACGCTGGCCGACCTGACGAGCCTGACCGCGTCTTAGGCGAAGCGGCTGCTCGGCACGGGGCCGGGGGAGCGCACCATGTCCCTCGGCCCGGTGAGCCAGTGGCCGGCGACCGCGCGGACGAAGCCCGCCAGGCGCTCGTCGGGGTCCGGCGGCGCCCCGTCGCCGCCGTCGTCGTCGGCGAGCGGGTCGGCGGCGACGATCTCGGCGGCCAGCACCTCCTCGGGCCGCTGGTCCGGCGGCATGGTCTCCGGTTCGCCGCTGGACCCGACCCGCAGCTGCTCGCCCCACGGCGACACTGCCACCTGGTGCAGGAACCCGGCGACGTCGGCGCTCACCACGGGCGGGTCGGTCCAGCACGACGCGTGCTCGAACAGCACCTGCCCCTCGGCCCGCTCCCGCAGGCCGTCGGCGTCCGTCTCGTTCAGGTCGTAGGCGACCACGAGCGCGCCGGGGCGGCCCGGCGCGAACGGCTCGGCGGGCAGCCCGAACAGCCGCGCCGCGGCCAGCCCCAGGATCCGGCTCGACCGGTCGGGCAGCAGGCCGACCGACGCGGGACGCCGTCCCGCCGCGTCCAGGACCAGCCGCAGCCGGTCGAGGGTCCGCCTGCACATGGCGAAGCTGTCGGAGGTGTAGGCGTAGCGCCCCGTCATGCCGTCCGCGAACCCGTACGGCGAGATCGTGGCGAGGACGCCGCCGCCCAGCGCGAAGTGCCAGCCCCGCAGGTCCCGGGAGTCGAGCGGTCCGGCGGCCCCCGCCCGGGCGAGCATCCGCGCGAGCCGGTCGCGAGCCGGGACCCAGTCCTCGTCCGGCGCGGGCAGCCGCGCCGCCTCGCGGGCGGCCCGGTCGGGGTCCCCGGAGAACAGCGCGTTGTAGGCCAGCAGGTACCGGGCGGGCCACGGGTCCAGCGCGTCCACCCGCGGCTCCAGGGCCGCGACGGCCTCGGCGTGCCGGTTCTCGCGTTCCAGCGCCGACACCAGCTCCATGAGCAGGACGGGCTCGCCGGGCAGCATCTCCAGCGCGCGCCTCAGCGCCGGGACCGCCAGGAAGGCGACGCCGCGCTCGACGCAGGCGAAGCCGAAGTCGTAGAGCTGCTGCGGCTCCTGCCGGACGGCCATCGCCGCGGCCGCCGCGCGCATGTCGTCGAACCCCGACAGCGTCGCCGCGCCCTCCATGAGCCGCGCGATCTCGCCCAGCTCCATCGCCTCGGCGTTGAACCGCAGATGCCGGATCAGTCCGGCGATGTCGCCGCTTTCCAGAAGTGCCCGCGCGTCGCTCATGGGCGGCCACGCTAGCCCCGGCGGACCGCGGAGATCATCCGGTTTTCGCGCTACCCGGTCGACGCCAGCGCCCGCAGGACGTCCGCGACGAGGTCGGCGGTGTCCTCGACGCCGGCCGAGAAGCGCACGAAGCCGGGCGTCACGGCGTCGCCGCCCCAGCGGGCGCGCCGCTCGGCGGAGCTGTGCACGCTGCCGAAACTGGTGGCCTGCATGACGAGCCGCAGCGAGCCGAGGAACCTCTCGGCGGCCGCCTCGTCCCTCAGCGCGAACGACACGACGCAGCCGAACCGGCGCATCTGCCGGGCCGCGACCTCGTGGGACGGATCGTCCGGCAGCCCCGGGTACCTGAGCCCGGACACCTCCGGGCGCCCCCGCAGCGCCTCGGCCACCGCCAGCGCGTTGGCCGCCTGCCGGTCCAGCCTCAGCTGGAGTGTGGCGAGCGACCGGTGCGCCAGCCACGCCTCCATCGGCCCGGGGATCGCGCCGACGGTCCTGCGCCAGACACGGACCGCCTCCGCCAGGGCCGGGTCGCGGGTCGCGACGTGCCCGAGCAGCAGGTCGCCGTGCCCGGTCAGCGCCTTGGTGTCGCTGGCGACGGAGAAGTCGGCCCCGAGGTCGAGCGGCCGCTGCCCGAGCGGGGTCGCGAGGGTGTTGTCCACCGCCACGAGGGCGCCCGCTCGGTGCGCCGCCTCCGAGACCCGCCGGATGTCGCACACGTCCAGGTTCGGGTTGGACGGGGTTTCGAGCCAGACCAGCCGCGCGCCCTCCAGCAGCCCGATCTGGGCGTCGCCCGCGGTCGGTCCCATGCGGACGACCGCGCCGTAGGACTCCAGGCGCTCCTTCAACGCCCGGGTCGTGTGGTAGCAGTCGTCGGGCAGGACCACGACGTCGCCGGACCGGACCTGCGACAGCAGGACGGCCGCGACCGCCGCCATCCCCGAGGAGAACGAGACGGCCTCCGCGCCGCCCTCCAGCTCGCCGATCGCCCGCTCCAGCAGCGTCCACGTCGGGTTCGACTCGCGCCCGTAGGTGTAGGGCCCGCTCGCCTCCCCGGCCAGGTGGTAGTGCGCCGCGAACACGGGCCCGGGCAGCCCCGGCGCGAAGTTCTCCGCCTCCGGCCGCCCGGCGCCCACGGCCAGCGTCCCGTCCCCGATCTCCATGCGCGCCCCTCCCTGTGGTCCGGCCTCCCATCGTTCCACCTGCGAATCCGGGCGGCCGAACGGCTCAGGGTTCGCGGAGGGAGTCGGCTATGCCGCGGGCCGTCTCCGACTCGGCGATGCGGCCCAGGCGCTCCAGGGCGTAGGACTTGTTGTAGTAGTCGTTCCAGGAGTCGGGGCCGTTGTCGATGGCGTGGTCGATGACGGGCAGGGCCTCCTCGTACCGGCCGAGCTTGACGAGCGCCGCGCCCTTGACGCTGTGGGCGCTCGCGAGGTCGTAGCGGCCCGCGCCGGCGGCGCCTCCGGAGGCGAGGAGGGCGATGGCGCGGTCCACGGCGGCCAGCGCCTCGGCGTCCCGGCCGGCGTCCATGAGGATGATCGCCCGGTTGATCTGCGGCGCGGGGTAGTCCGGCCGCACGGCGATCGCCTGGTCGTAGGCGGCGACGGCGTCGGCGGCGCGCTCCATCGCCAGCAGCGTCCCGGCCCGTTCGAAGAGGGACACCACGTCGGACGGGTCGAGCCGGAGCGCCCGCTCGAACGCGGCGAGGGCCTCGGCGTGCCGTCCCGTCCCGGCGAGGGCGATGCCGCGCGCCCGGTGCGCGGCGGTGTACTCGGGGCGCAGGCGGACGGCCTCGTCCAGTTCCCGCACGGCGTCCTCGGGGCGGCCGGACTCCAGGTGGCGCACGCCCCGGTCGTGGTGCGCGGCCGCGGCCGGGCGCTCGCGGCCGCTCATCCGCTCCAGCCGCGAGCCGGGGACGAGCCTGCCTCCGCAGGACGCGCAGCGCGGCGCGCGGAGCAGGGAGCCGGACGCGTGGCACCGGTCGCAGAAGTAGTTCCCGCAGAAGTCGCAGATCATGAACTCGACCGCGAAGGCCTCGGGGTCCCTCAGCGCGACCGGGTTGCCGCCCGGTGCCTTCGACACCGAGATGAGGCGCGAGCAGGCCCAGCCCGAACAGGCGAGGAGCATGGTTCCGTTCCCTTCAGTGTGCGTAGTCCCAGTCGAGTTCCCAGACGCGCATTCCCTGGTCCCGGGTTCGCGTGACGGCGATGCGGGAATCGGCGCTGAGCCCGGCCCATTCGATCGCGGCGGTGTGCGCGCTGAAGGAGTGCAGGCAGCGGCCCGCCGGGAGGTCCCACACGCGCAGCGTCCCGTCGGCCTCTCCGGAGACCGCGAACCTGCCGCCGGCGGCGGGGGCGAGGCAGGTGGCCGAGTCGGACAGGCGGTGCAGCAGGCGCCCGCCGCGCACGTCGAAGACCCGCAGCGCGCGCCCGGGGCCGCGGACGGCGGCGACCCCGTCCGCGGCCACCTCGATCGAGGCGAGCTCCTCGGACGGGCCCGGGACGTAGCCGTCGGCCTCCCCTGTGGTCCCGTCGGCGGTCCAGAGGGTCCCGACCGTGTGGCCGCACGACACGACGGTGCGGCCGTCCGCGCTCATGGCGGCGGGGGTCTGGCCGGGCAGGATGTGGCGGCGCTCCCCGTCCAGCTCCCACAGCGTCACGATCCGCTGCTGGTCGCCCACGAGGAGGGTCCCGCCGGCCCCGAACCCGACGTCGAAGACGATCCCGCCGTGGCCCTTGAGGACGTTCCTGCGCCGGCCCCTGGCCAGATCCCAGACGCGGACCACGCCGCGCTCGTCGCCGGAAGCGGCGAGGCGCCCGTCCGGGCTGACGGCCAGCGCCCTGACCTCGGCGCGGTGCCCGCCGAACACGTGGACGCAGGCGCCGGACGCCACATCCCACACCCGGACCTTCCCGTCACTGGCGCCCGTCAGCAGCCGGGACCCGTCGGGGGAGAAGGCCAGGGCTCCGAGGGACGTCCCGCCGACCTGGAGGGCGTGCAGACGCTCGCCGGTCTCGACGTCCACCAGCCAGACGAGGGACCAGCCGCCGAACCGCAGCGCGAGGACGCCGCGGCAGCTCAGCACGCTCCCGCTCACCACGCGGCGCTCGGTGTCCGGGAGGGGCCGCACCTCCCAGGCGCCCATCACCGCCGTGGGCCGGCCGTGCCGCCCGACCTCCCGCCACAGGTCCAGCAGCTCGCGGTTGCGCTCGTGGCCGGGGACGGCCCGCGCCGCGCGGATCTCCGCCGCGGCCCCGGCCCAGTCGCCGCGTTCGGCGCGGCCGCGGGCGCGGTCAAGGGCGAGGCCCGCGGTGTCCGCCTCGCGCGCGAGCTCCGCCGCCGCGCGCGGCC
>NZ_JBFARL010000283.1:0-7938 GCF_040674655.1 Actinomadura sp. NPDC049753
GTCCCTCACCGTCCCCGCCGCGGCGGGCGCCGCGCCCGTCCCGAGGCCCGCGCCGGCCCCGCCGGTCAAGCAGGCGGTCGCGACCGGATACGGCGGCGCGGTCTCCACCGTCGACCCGGACGCCAGCCGGACGGCGCTGGAGGTCCTCAGGCGAGGCGGCAACGCGATGGACGCGGCGGTCGCGTCCGCCGCGACCCTCGGGGTCACCGAGCCGTACGTGTCGGCCATCGGCGGCGGCGGCTTCATCACCTACTACGACGCCAGGACGCGCCGCGTGTACGCGCTCGACGGCCGCGAGTTCGCGCCGCGGCGGATGCGCCAGGACTCCTTCGTCGACCCGGCGACGGGCAGGCCGCTGCCGTTCGACCAGGCCGTCACCAGCGGCCTGAGCGTCGGCGTGCCCGGCACCCTCGCCCAGTGGGACCTCGCGCTGCGCCGGTTCGGCAGCCGCGACCTCGGCGCCCTGCTGCGCCCGGCGATCAGGGTCGCGGACCGCGGCTTCGTCGTCGACCAGGAGTTCCACGACCAGACCGCGGTGAACGAGGCGCGCTTCCGCGACATCGTCCCGACCCGCGAGCTGTTCCTGCCGGGCGGGAAGGTGCCCGAGGTCGGCTCGGTGTTCCGCAACCCCGACCTCGCCGGCACCTACCGGGAGCTGGCGAGGCGCGGCACCGACTGGTTCTACGAGGGCGGGCTGGGCAGGGAGATCGTCAGGACGGTCGCCCGGCCGCCGGTGGACCCGAAGGCGACCCGCGAGGTCCGCCCCGGCCTGATGGAGCGCGGCGACCTCGACGCCTACCGGGCGGTGCCGCGCAAGCCCACCCACGTCCCCTACCGGGGGACGGACGTGTACGGCATGCCGCCGTCGTCGTCCGGGGGCTCCACGGTCGGTGAGGCGCTCAACATCCTCGGCAACTTCCGGCTCGACCCGCGCGACCCGGTCACGGCCCTGCACTACTACCTGGAGGCGTCCAAGCTCGCCTACGCCGACCGCGGCCGCTACGTCGGCGACGCCGACAAGGTGGACGTGCCGCTGGAGGAGCTGCTGTCCTCCGGGTTCGCCCGCGAGCGCGCCTGCCAGATCAGGCCGGACCAGGCGGCGGCCGCGCCGGTCGCCCCCGGCTCGCCCGACGGCCGCTACGAGCCGTGCGTCCCGCCGGGCACCCAGACCAGGGCGCTGGCGTTCGAGGGCCCGCAGACCACCCACCTCGTCGTCGCCGACAAGTGGGGGAACGTCGTGTCCTACACGCTGTCGATCGAGCAGTTCGGGGGCAGCGGCATCACCGTGCCGGGGCGCGGGTTCCTGCTGAACAACGAGCTGACCGACTTCTCCTTCCAGCCGCCGGCGCCCGGCCAGGCGCCCGACCCGAACCTGCCCGGCCCGCACAAGCGGCCGCGCAGCAGCATGGCCCCGACCCTGGTGCTCCAGGACGGGCGCCCGCGGCTCGCCGTCGGCACGCCCGGCGGCTCGACGATCATCACCACCGTGCTGCAGATCCTGCTGAACCGCATCGACCTCGGCATGGACCTGCCCGCCGCGCTCGCCGCGCCGCGCGCCACCCAGCGCAACACGCCGCAGGTCTTCGCCGAGCAGGCGTTCATCGACCGGTACGGCCGCGACCTCGCCGCCCGCGGGCACCGGCTGGAGCTGTTCCCCGGCCCGCCGCGGGGCGTGATCGGCGCCGCGACCGGGCTGGAGTTCCTGCGGCCCGGGCTCGTCCAGGCGGTCGCCGAGCCGACCCGGCGGGGCGGCGGCAGCGCGCTCGTCGTCCGTCCGGCCCGTTGACACTTGCCTACCCGGGGGCGTGCCCGGACGGCGAGCGGGAAGGAGTCGTGCCATGGCGCACTCTTACGTGCAGGTGACCACCACGACCGACTCCCGCGCCGAGGCGGCCGAGCTGGCCCGCTCGGCGGTCGCCGAGCGGCTCGCGGCCTGCGCGCAGCTGGTGGGGCCGATCGCCAGCACCTACTGGTGGGAGGGCGAGATCGAGTCGGCGGAGGAGTGGATGGTGCTGTTCAAGACCTCCGCCGACCGGTTCGACGAGCTGGCCTCGCTGATCACCGAGGGGCACTCCTACGACACCCCGGAGATCATCGCGACGCCGGTGGTGGCGGGCAGCATGGACTACCTCGCCTGGGTCACCGAGCAGACCGAGCCCGGGGAGCAGGACGAGGCGATCGCGGAGGACGACCGGGATTGATCGTGTGACGGGCGTCATGGCAGGGTAAGCCTTCGATTACGCGGCCCGGCGGCGCGCCCGGCCGCGGCGGCGGAAGGCGGTCGGGATGCGCGAGGCGAGCGAGGAGAGGCCGGACCACGGGCTGTTCGGGCCGGGCTCGGTGACCTGGGATGTCATGGGCGAGCCCGTGCTGATCGTCGGCGGGATCCGGGCGCTGCTGCTCCAGGCCCTGCACCCGCGCACGATGTGGGGCACCGCGCAGAACTCCGAGCTCATGGACCCCTCCGCGGCGTGGGCGCGGCTCGTCCGGACGGTCGAGTTCGTCCGCGTCCGCACCTACGGCACGCACGAGGAGGTCGAGCGGGTGGGCCGCCGCGTCCGCCTGCTGCACTCCAAGCTGACCGGCCTCGACATGCGCACCGGCGAGACGTTCCCGGTCGACGACCCCGAGAACCTGCTGTGGGTCCACATGGGCGAGGTCGACTCTTACCTCGACGTGGCCCGCCGCGCCGGGGTGCCGCTGACCGCCCGCGACGCCGACGCGTTCGTGGACGAGCAGCGCCGCGCCGCCGCGGTCGTCGGCCTCGACCCTGCGGACGTGCCGGCCACCGTCGCGGAGATGCGGGACTACTACGAGGGCATGCGGCGGCAGATCTTCGCGTGCCGGGAGGCGCGCGAGGGGCTGCGCCGCATGTTCAGCCCCGCCGTGCCGCGGCCGCTGCTGCCGCTCAAGCTCGCCGCGCCCGGCCTCGGCGTGCTGGTCGTGTCGACGCTGCCGCGCTGGGCCCGCCGCATGTACGGGCTGCCCGGGCTGCCGACCTCCGACCTGGCCGCGACCGTGACGCTGAAGGGCCTCTACCGGACCACGCGGGTCGTCCCGGAGCGGTTCCGGTACTCGCCGGACGCCCGGCGGGCCAGGCGCCTCACGCGCGAGCACGAGACGGGCCTGGCCGCCTGGTCGATCGCCTCCTGAGTCACCCCATCGGGGGAGCGTCCGGCACGGAGTCGTGGTCGCGGGCGCCGTGCCGGGGGAGCAGCAGCGCGGGCACGATCAGCACGGCGGTGAGGACGAGCGCGACCCAGAACGTGTGCCCGAACGCGTCGGCCAGCTGGGGCGCGAGCTGCTCGCGGACCCGCTCGGGGATCTGCCCCATGCCGCTCGTGGCGCCGCCCCCGCCGCCGCCGGGCGCCTGCGGGATGCGGTCGCTGATCTGGCGGGACAGGACGACGGCGAGCAGCGCCGTGCCGACCGACCCGCCGAGCTGGACGATGATGTTCAGCGTGCTGCTGGCGCGCGGGACGACCGCCCGGCCCAGCGTCGTCAGCGCCGCCGACATCGTGGGCATCATCGTGCAGCCGAGCCCGAGGCCCCGGACGTAGAGGGCGCCGCCGAGCAGCCAGTAGGGGGTGTCCGCGCCGACCGTCGCGAACGGGATGGTGCCGAGCACCAGGACGACGATGCCGACCGGGACGATCCGCCCGGCGCCGAGCTTGTCGGTGACCACCCCGGCGAGCGGCATCGCGGTCGCGGCGCCGAGGCCCTGGGGGGCGAGCAGCAGGCCCGCCGCGAGCGCCCCCTCGCCGCGGGCGATCTGGTAGTAGAGCGGGATCAGCAGCATCGAGCCCATCAGCGCGATGCCGACGAAGAACACCGCGGCGGCCGCGGTCGCGAACGTCCGGTCGGCGAACAGCCGCACGTCGATCAGCGCGCGCTCGCGGCGCCGCAGGCTGTGCAGCGCGAAGAGGGCGACCAGGGCCACGCCGCCGGCCAGCCAGGCGATCGTGGCCGGGCGGCCGAAGCCGCCGCCGCTGCTCGCGGTGGACAGGCCGTAGATGAGCAGGACGAACCCGGGCGGCAGCAGGAGCAGCCCGCGCAGGTCGATCCCGGGCGCGGCGTGCTCCCCCCGGCCGTGCGGCACCTTCCACCACGCGAGCGCGAAGGCGAGCGCGCCGACGGGCAGGTTGACGAAGAAGATCCAGCGCCAGTCGACGTCCTGGACCAGCCACCCGCCGATGACGGGGCCGAGCACCGGCCCGAGCAGCATCGGGACGCCGACGATGCTCATGATGCGGCCCATCCGGCGCGGCCCGGCCGCCATCGTCAGGATGGCCATGCCGGTCGGCATGAGCATGCCGCCGCCGAGCCCCTGCACGACCCGGAAGACGATCAGCGACTCGATGTTCCAGGCCGCGCCCGACAGGGCCGACCCGAGGACGAAGAGCACGATGGAGGTCATCCACACGCGGCGCCCGCCGAACCGGTCGACGGCCCAGCCGGTGAGCGGGATGACGGTGCCCATCGCCAGCATGTAGCCGGTGATGACCCACTGGATCGTCGACAGGCCGGTGCCGAAGTCGCGGCCGAGCGTCTCCAGCGCGACGTTGACGATCGTGGTGTCGAGGATCGCCATGAGGGTGCCCGACACGATGACCAGGCCAAGGACGATCGTCTGCCGGTCGAGCCGTTCGCCGCCGCCGGCGGCGCCGGGGGGCGCCACTCTCGCGGCCGGGCTTTCGGTCATGGTGCGGCCCCCTCGCGTCGAGTCCCACCGCGGCTCCGACAGTTGCCCCGTGCCCCCGCCGGTCAAGGCGCGAAACGCCTTGAAGTTCAATATTTTGCAGTGCATCACGGAATGTGTTGAACTTCAAGGTATGTCCGAGGAAGGGATCGGTGCCGCCGCGTCGGTCGACGCCGACCTGGAGACGATGATCCAGCTCCTGGGCCGGCTGGTCCGCGGTCTGAAGGGCGGCCGCGAGGACGCCGAGGAGCTCATCGGCGAGGTGCGGGCGGCGGGGCTCGGCCCCCGGCACGTCCCGGCGCTGATGCAGCTGGTGCTGCACGGCCCGGTCCCGGTCGGCGTGCTCGCCGGGCACATGGCGCTGAGCCCGGCCACGGTCAGCCAGCTGGTCGGGGAGCTGGAGCGGGGCGGCTTCGTCGAGCGCCGCCCGGACGAGCGGGACCGCCGGCGGATGATCATCAGCCTGAGCGAGCGGCACCGCGAGGCGACCGAGCGGTTCGCCTGGCGGCGGCTGCGGCCGCTGCGGGTCGCGCTGGAGACGCTCGCGCCCGAGGAGCGGGCGCCGTTCCTGCGCGGCTGGCGCGTGCTCGTCGAGACCATGGAGCGCGCGGAGCCGGAGGGTCCGCGGGAGCCCGGCCCCGCGGGCGGGTGCCTCAGCCCCGGCGCATGAGCCGCCCGACGGCCGCCATCAGCTCGGTCGACATCGCCTCGCCCTTGCCCTCCTCGGCGCCCTCGGCCACGCAGTGCCGGACGTGCCCGTCCAGCAGGCCGAGCGCCACCTTGTCCAGCGCCGCCTGGACGGCGCTGATCTGCGTGAGGATGTCGATGCAGTAGCGGTCCTCCTCGACCATCCGGTCGATGCCGCGCACCTGGCCCTCGATCCGGGCCAGCCGCGTCTGCAGCTGGTCCTTCGTGGCGGTGTACCCGCGGGTGGGGGTCTCGCTGGTCGCCATCTCCGTCCTCGCAATCCGTCGGGGGCGCTCGCCCTGGGTACCCCTGGGGGACATCCCCCAACAGGTACCTTATGCGGTGGGAGGCCTCAGGGTGCGGGCACGTTCCACGCGCTGACGACTGGCCGGTCGTGCTCGGAGCCGAGCGCCGACACGGTTCCGGTGTCGAGCGCGAACAGCCGCCCCTGCGCGGGCTCCAGGCCCAGCCACCGTGCCGTCAGCACCCGCAGGACGTGGCCGTGCGCGACCAGCGCGACGTCGCCCCCGGCCAGCAGCGGCCGCGCCCGCGCGAGGACCGCGTCCGCCCGCGCGCCGACCTGCTCGACGGTCTCGCCCGGATGACCGGCGTCGCCGGGGACCACGCCGTCGTCCCACAGGAACCAGCCCGGCCGCTCCTCGCGGATCGCCCGGGTGCTGACGCCCTCGTAGCCGCCGTAGTCCCACTCCCACAGGTCGGGGTCGATCTCGTCCGTCGGCATCCCGGCGAGCTCGGCGGTCCGCCGCGCCCGCTCCGCCGGGCTGACCAGCGTCCGCGCGAAGGTCCGGCCCGCCAGCGCGCCGCGCAGCGCGCGCGCCTGCTCCTCGCCCCGCGGGGTCAGCGGCAGGTCCGTCCGCCCCGTGTGCCGCCGCGCCCGGCTCCACTCGGTCTCGCCGTGCCGCACCAAGATCAGTTCACCCATGCCCGCCTGTCTACCCGACCCGCCGCCGGCGAAGAACCCCCGGAACGGTGAGAGGACGGGGAGGGCCGTCAGCCGAGGATCGAGGTGAGGGGGGTGTGGGGGAGGCCGTGGGCCTCGGCGACGTGGTCGTAGACGAGCGCGCCGGCGTGGACGTTGAGGCCGCGGGCGAGGGCGGCGTCGGCGTGCAGGGCCTGCCGCCAGCCCCTGTCGGCGATCTGGACGGCGTAGGGGAGCGTCACGCCGGTCAGGGCGTAGGTGGAGGTGTTGGGGACGGAACCGGGCATGTTCGCGACGCAGTAGAACGTCGAGCCGTGCACCCGGTAGGTGGGGTCGGCGTGCGTGGTGGGACGGGAGTCCTCGAAGCAGCCGCCCTGGTCGATGGCGATGTCCACCAGTACCGAGCCGGTCTTCATCCGGGCCACCAGCTCGTTGGAGATCAGCTTGGGCGCCCGCGCGCCCGGGATGAGCACGGCGCCGATGACGAGGTCGGCGGCGCGGGCCTGCTGCTCGACCGTGTACGCGTTGGACACCAGCGTCCGCAGGCGTCCCTGGTAGACGGCGTCGATCTCGCGCAGCCGGTCCACGTCGACGTCCAGGACGGTGACGTCCGCGCCCATGCCGACGGCGATCTGCGCGGCGTTGAGGCCGGAGACGCCGCCGCCGATGACGACGACCTTGGCGGGCGCCACGCCGGGCACGCCGCCGGGCAGGACGCCGCGCCCCCCGTTGAACGACATCAGGTTGTAGGCGCCGACCTGCGGGGCGAGGCGTCCGGCGACCTCGGACATGGGGGCGAGCAGCGGCAGGGAGCGGTCCGGGAGCTGGACCGTCTCGTAGGCGATCGCGGTGACGCCGGCCGCCAGGAGCGCGTCGGTGCACTCGCGGGACGCGGCCAGGTGCAGGTAGGTGAACAGGACCTGGCCCTCGCGCATCCGGTGGTACTCCGGCGCGATCGGCTCCTTCACCTTGAGGATCAGCTCGCCCTCGGCCCACACCTCGTCCGGGCCGTCGAGGATCTTGGCGCCCGCGGCGGCGAAGTCGTCGTCGGGGATCGCCGAGCCGGTCCCGGCGCCCCGCTCCACGAACACCTCGTGGCCGTGCCGGGTGAGCTCGTGCGCCCCCGCCGGGGTGATCGCCACCCGGTACTCGTGGTTCTTGACCTCTCGCGGGACACCGATCTTCACCGGGAGCTCCTCTGTCAACGCTGACCAGGATGTACGCCTCCAGCGTGCGGGGCCGCGGCGACGCCCGGCTATGCGCACTGTGTCAAGGCATCGGGGCTTTCGACGACACTGTGTAAAGGGCCGCCGGGGAGCGCGGTCGTTGGAGCGGTCCGGGCTACGGGGCGCCCCGGGGGAGCCACTCGTCGGCGATCGCGACGGTCAGCTGCTCCAGCAGCGGGCCCGCGCGGCGGACGCGGCGCTCGTCGTCCGGCTCGATGTCGGCCAGCGCGTACGCCGCCTGGATCCGCGCCTTGCGCAGCTGCTCGCCGGTGAGGCCCCGGCGGCCGGCCACCGCGACGACGGGCGCGCCGTCTCCGTCGTCCACCCGCCGCCCAGCGGGACGTGGAACACCGGCGGTGCGACGCCGTTCGCCCTGGCGGAGGAGT
>NZ_JBFARL010000284.1:0-7926 GCF_040674655.1 Actinomadura sp. NPDC049753
GGGGGGGGGCCGCGCGGGCGCGGGGGCGGCCGGGGGGCGCGGGGCGGGCGGTCGGGGGGGGGGGGGGGGGGCGGGGGGGGGGGGGGCCGTGGGGGGGGCGGCCCCGGGGCCGGGTCACCGGGGCGCGGCGCCCGGCCGCGAAGGTCCGCGACCCCCATGTGGTGGCGACGCTGCTGGCCGCCGCGCCGCGGCAGCGGGCGCGCGGCCGGTCCGGCGCCGGCCTCGTGCTGCGCCCGGACGATCTGCGGGAGGCGGTCCGCGAGGGCCGCGAGGGGAACCTGGTGCTGTTCGTCGTGGACGCCAGCGGGTCGATGGCCGCCCGCCGCCGCATGACGACGGTGAAGACGGCCGTCCTCAGCCTGCTGCTGGACGCCTACCAGCGCCGCGACAAGGTCGGCCTGGTCACCTTCCGGGGGCGGACCGCCGAGCTCGTGCTGCCGCCGACGTCGTCGGTCGAGGCGGGCGCGGCGCGGCTGCGGGCCCTGCCGACCGGGGGCCGCACGCCGCTGGCCGCCGGGCTCGCGCGCGCCGCGGAGGTCCTGCGCGCCGAGCGGCTGCGCGACCCGGCGCGGCGCCCGCTGCTCGTGGTCGTCACCGACGGGCGGGCGACCGCGGAAGGCGACGTGGACCGGGCCGCCGGGCTGCTGGCGGGCACCGCCGGGATCGTCGTGGACTGCGAGGACGGCCCGGTCCGGCTCGGCCTCGCGGGACGGCTCGCGGCCCGGCTCGGGGCGCGGCGCGTCCCGCTCGGCGAACTCGACGGCATCGTCCGCGCCCACCGCGGGCGCGGCGGAAAGGCGGCTTGAGATGCCCCAGGGAAGGCCCGTTTCCGTCCCCGACGACGGACTCACCACCCGGCAGCGCCGCAACCGGCCCCTGCTGATCGTCCACACCGGCCCGGGGAAGGGGAAGTCGACGGCGGCGTTCGGGATGGCGCTGCGGGCCTGGAACCAGGGCTGGCCGGTCGGGGTGTTCCAGTTCGTGAAGTCGGCGAAGTGGCGCATCGGCGAGGAGCGGGCGCTGCGCGTGCTCGGCGAGAGCGGCGAGGGCGGCCCGGTCGCCTGGCACAAGATGGGCGAGGGCTGGTCGTGGATCCAGCGCCCCGGCAGCGAGGAGGACCACGCGGCCGACGCCCGCGAGGGCTGGGCCCAGATCAAGCGGGACCTGGCCGCCGAGACGTACCGTTTCTATGTGCTCGACGAGTTCACCTATCCGCTCAAGTGGGGCTGGCTCGACCTGGACGACGTGGTCGAGACCCTCGCCGCGCGTCCCGGGACCCAGCACGTCGTCGTCACCGGGCGGGACGCGCCCGGCCGGCTGGTCGAGGCCGCCGACCTGGTGACGGAGATGGGCAAGGTCCGGCATCCGATGGACGCCGGGCAGAAGGGGCAGCGGGGCATCGAGTGGTGATCCCCCGGCTGGTCGTCGCCGCGCCGGCGTCCGGCAGCGGCAAGACGACCGTGGCGACCGGCCTGATCGCGGCGCTGCGGGCGCGCGGCCTCGCCGTGTCGCCGCACAAGGTCGGCCCCGACTACATCGACCCCGGCTACCACGCGCTCGCGGCGGGACGGCCCGGCCGCAACCTCGACCCGTGGCTCACGGGCGAGGAGCGGGTCGCGCCGCTGTTCCTGCACGGCGCGGCCGGCTGCGACGTGGCGGTGGTCGAGGGCGTGATGGGCCTGTTCGACGGGCGGGGCGACACCGGGTTCGCCTCCACGGCGCACGTCGCGCGACTGCTCGCGGCGCCGGTGGTGCTGGTCGTGGACGCCGCGCGGCAGAGCCGGTCGGTTGCGGCGCTCGTGCACGGTTTCGCGACGTTCGAGCCGGGCGTGCGGATCGGCGGCGTCGTGCTCAACCGGGTCGGCTCGGAGCGGCACGAGGAGCTGTGCCGCGGCGCGCTGGAGGCGACGGGCGTGCCGGTGCTCGGCGCGATCCGGCGGGACGACGCGGTCGTGACCCCGTCCCGCCACCTCGGCCTGGTCCCGGCGGCCGAGCGGGGCGCGGAGGCCGTCGGCGCGGTCGCGCGGCTCGGCGCGCTGGTGGAGCGCTCCTGCGACCTGGACGCCCTGCTCCGCCTGGCGGCCGCCGCTCCCCCGCTGCCGGGCCCCGCGTGGGATCCGACCGAGCAGGTCGTCCCGGTCGAGGACGGGCCGGTCGTCGCGGTCGCGGGCGGGGCGGCGTTCACCTTCTCCTACGCCGAGCACGTGGAGCTGCTGCGCGCGGCGGGCGCCGACGTGGCCGTCTTCGACCCGCTGCGGGACGAGGCCCTGCCGGACGGGGCGGGCGCGCTCGTCATCGGCGGCGGCTTCCCGGAGGTCCACGCCGCCGAGCTGGCCGCCAACGCGCCGCTCCTGGCCGAGATCGCGGCGTTCCCCGGCCCGATCGCCGCCGAGTGCGCCGGGCTCCTCTACCTGTGCGAGGAGCTCGACGGCCGGGCGATGTGCGGGCGGGTGCCGGGCCGCGCGCGGATGACGTCCCGGCTGACGCTCGGCTACCGGGAGGCGGTCGCGGTGGCGGAGTCGCCGCTGACCCGTCCGGGCGAGCGGTTCCGCGGCCACGAGTTCCACCGGACCGCGCTGGACACGGAGGCCGGGCCGCTGTTCCGGTGGCGGGACGGCCGCGACGGGTACGGCGACGACCGGATCACCGCCTCCTACCTGCACCTGCACTGGGCGGGGTTCCCGGAGGCGGCTCAGCGGCTGGTGTCGTCCTCCAGGTCGCCCTCCGTCTTGAGGTAGACCTCCTGGAGGCCCTGGAGGACCGCCGGGTCGGGGTGCTCCCACATGCCGCGCTCGGCCGCCTCCAGCAGCCGCTCGGCGATGCCGTGCAGGGCCCACGGGTTCGACTCCGCCATGAACGCGCGGTTCTCCTCGTCCAGGACGTAGGCGGTGGTGAGCCTGTCGTACATCCAGTCGGCCATGACGCCCGTGGTGGCGTCGTAGCCGAACAGGTAGTCCACGGTCGCGGCGAGCTCGAACGCGCCCTTGTAGCCGTGCCGGCGCATGGCGGCGAGCCACTGCGGGTTCACGACGCGGGCGCGGAAGATCCGCGCGGTCTCCTCCGAGAGGGTGCGGGTGCGCACGGCGTCCGGGCGGGTGCTGTCGCCGACGTAGGCCTCCGGGGCCCTGCCGGTCAGCGCGCGGACGGTGGCGATCATGCCGCCGTGGTACTGGAAGTAGTCGTCGGAGTCGGCGATGTCGTGCTCGCGGGTGTCGACGTTCTTGGCGGCGACGGCGATGCGCCGGTAGGCGCTCTCCATGTCGGCGCGGGCGGGCACCCCGTCGAGGTCGCGGCCGTAGGCGTGGCCGCCCCACACCGCGTACACCTCGGCGAGGTCGGCGTCGTCGCGCCAGTTGCGGCTGTCGATGAGCGGCAGCAGCCCGGCCCCGTAGGCGCCGGGCGCGGACCCGAACACCCGCAGGGTGGCGCGGCGCTCGTCGCCGTGCCGCTCCCGGTCGGCCCGCACGTGGGCGCGGACGTGGTTGTCGGCGTCGGGCTCGTCCAGCCCGGCGACGAGCCGGACGGCGTCGTCCAGCATGGCGACGACGTGCGGGAACGCGTCCCGGAAGAAGCCGCTGATGCGGACGGTCACGTCGATGCGCGGCCGGCCGAGCTCGGCGAGCGGGACCGGCTCCAGCGCCGTGACGCGGCGGGACGCCTCGTCCCAGGCCGGGCGGACGCCGAGCAGCGCGAGGACCTCGGCCACGTCGTCGCCCGCCGTGCGCATCGCGCTCGTCCCCCACACCGACAGCCCGACCGAGCGCGGCCACTCCCCGTGGTCGGCGCGGTAGCGCTCCAGGAGCGAGTCGGCCATCGCCTGCCCGGTCTCCCAGGCGAGGCGGCTCGGGACGGCGCGCGGGTCGACCGAGTAGAAGTTGCGGCCGGTCGGCAGGACGTTGACGAGGCCGCGCAGCGGCGACCCGCTCGGGCCCGCCGGGACGTAGCCGCCGTCCAGGGCGTGCAGGACGTGGTCGAGCTCGTCGGACGTCCGGGCCAGGCGCGGGACGATCTCGGCGGCGGCGAACTCCAGGACCCGCGTCACCGCTTCGCGGCGCTCCGCCGGAACGTCCCGGGCGGCCTCGCGCGCCGCGTCCACGGCCCAGCCGGCGTCCTCCATGGCCTGGACGAGGGCGCGGGCGGCGGCCTCGGCGGCGTCCACGTCGGCGAGAGCCTCGCCGCCGGCCTCGCTGAGCCCGAGCGCCTCCCGCAGGCCGGGCAGCGTCTCGCGCCCCGACCACATCTGGCGGGCGCGGAGCATGGCCAGCACCAGGTCGACGCGGACCGGGCCCGTGGGCGCCTGGCCGAGGACGTGCAGGCCGTCGCGGATCTGCGCGTCCTTCACCTCGCACAGCCAGCCGTCGACGTGCAGGAGGAAGTCGTCGAACTCGGTGTCGTGCGGGCGGTCGTCCAGGCCGAGGTCGTGGTCGAGCTTGGCGGCCTGGATGAGGGTCCAGATCTGGGCGCGGATCGCGGGCAGCTTCGCCGGGTCCATCGCGGCGATCGTCGCGTGCTCGTCCAGGAGCTGTTCGAGGCGGGCGATGTCGCCGTAGGTCTCGGCGCGGGCCATCGGCGGGACCATGTGGTCGACGAGGACGGCGTGCGCGCGGCGCTTGGCCTGCGTGCCCTCGCCGGGGTCGTTGACGAGGAACGGGTAGACCAGCGGGACGTCGCCGAGCGCCGCGTCGGTGCCGCACGACGCCGACATCCCCGCCGCCTTGCCGGGCAGCCACTCCAGGTTGCCGTGCTTGCCGACGTGGACGATCGCGTGCGCGCCGAACTCGTCCGACAGCCACCGGTACGCGGCCAGGTAGTGGTGGCTGGGCGGCAGGTCGGGGTCGTGGTAGATCGCGATGGGGTTCTGCCCGAAGCCGCGCGGCGGCTGCACCATGACGACGAGGTTGCCGGCGCGCAGCGCGGCGAGGACGATGTCGCCGTCCTGGACGAACAGCTCCCCGGGCGGCGGGCCCCAGTGCCGCTCCATCCCCTCGCGCAGGTCGGCGGGCAGGGTGCGGTACCAGCGTTCGTAGGACGCGGCGGAGATGCGGACTGGGTTGCCGGCGAGCTGCTCCTCGGTGAGCCAGTCCTCGTCCTGGCCGCCCGCCGCGATGAGCGCGTGGACGAGGGCGTCGCCGTCCTGCTCGTCGACGCCGGGGAAGCCCTCGCCCAGGTCGTACCCCGCGTCGCGGAGCCGGGCGAGCAGCCGGACGGTGCTCGCCGGGGTGTCGAGGCCGACGGCGTTCCCGACGCGGGCGTGCTTGGTCGGGTACGCCGACAGCATCACGACGAGGCGGCGCCCGGCGGCCGGGGTGTGCCGCAGGCGGCCGTGCCGGACGGCGATCCCGGCGACCCGGGCCGCCCGCTCGGGGTCGGCGGCGTAGACGGTGAGCCCGTCCTCGTCGACCTCCTTGAACGAGAACGGGACCGTGATGATCCGCCCGTCGAACTCGGGGATCGCGACCTGCGACGCCGCGTCCAGCGGGGACAGCCCGTCGTCGCTCCCCTCCCAGTCGGACCGGCTCGTGGTGAGGCACAGGCCCTGGAGGATCGGGACGTCCAGCGTGGCGAGCGCGCCCACGTCCCACGCCTCGTCGTCGCCGCCCGCCCCGGCCGTCGCGGGCCGCGACCCGCCCGCCGCGAGCACCGTCACCACCAGCGCGTCCGCCTGGCGGAGCGTGTCCAGCAGTTCGGGCTCCGCGGTGCGCAGCGACGAGCAGAACACCGGCATGGCGCGCCCGCCGGCGTCCTCCACGGCGGCGCAGAGCGCCTCCACGAACGCGGTGTTGCCCGCCATGTGGTGGGCGCGGTAGTAGAGCACGCCGACCACGGGCCCGCCGCCGTCGCGAGCGGCGCGGTCGAGCCGTCCCCAGGTCGGCGTCGCGGCCGGCGGCGCGAAGCCGCGCCCGGTCAGCAGCACGGTGTCGGACAGGAACGCGTGCAGCTCGGCGAGGTTGGCGGGGCCGCCGTGCGCGAGGTAGGCGTGCGCCTCGGCGCACACGCCCCCGCTGACCGTGGACAGCTCCATCAGCTCGGCGTCGGGTGCCTGCTCGCCGCCGAGGACGACGACCGGCCGGGGGCCCGCGAGGAGCGCGTCGAGACCGTCCTCCCAGGCGCGGCGGCCTCCGAGCAGCCGCACCACGACGAGGTCGGCGCCCTCGGTCAGCTCGGGCAGGTCGGCGGCGGTGAGCCGCGCGGGGTTTCCGAGCCGGTAGGCGGCGCCGGACGCTCGGGCGCTCAGCAGGTCGGTGTCGGACGTCGACAGCAACAGGACCGTGCGGCTGTGCTCGGGCACGGCGCATCCTCCCCCTGGGGTCCTCGCCCCGGTCGCGGGTGTCGCGACGGCAGGAGTCTCCTGGCTCCCGGATCGACGCTCGCCCCGGCCTTCCCGTCCTCGCGGACAGTGGCCTACAGCGGGGTTCGCTCCCCGGTCACAGTGGCGGGACCGCGCCGGATTCGCACCGGCTTCCTCCCATTGCCATCGTCTGAGCAGAAGAGTACGGCAGCGCGGTCGCCCTGCAAACTGTGGTTAACATCCTCCCCGTGCCGAATGTCAGAGCCCGTCCCGACGCGTGCCCCGGGGCGCTGCGCACCCACGACGCCGCCGACGGGCCGCTGGCGCGCGTCCGCGTCCCGGGCGGCGCGGTGTCCGCCGCGCAGCTCGCGGTGCTCGGCGCCGCCGCCCGCGAGCTGGGACGGGACGTGATCGAACTCACGTCCCGCGGCAACCTCCAGGTGCGCGGCGTCCGCGACACCGCGGCGCTCGCGGCCCGGCTGGAGGCCGCCGGGCTGCTCCCGTCGGCGACCCACGAGCGGGTGCGCAACATCGTCGCGTCACCGCTCGGCGGGCGCGGCCCGCGCGGCGCCCTCGCCACGGATCCGCTGGTCACGGCGCTGGACGAGGCGCTCTGCGCGCGTGCGGACCTGGCCCGGCTGCCGGGGCGGTTCCTGTTCGCGCTCGACGACGGCACCGGCGACACGGCCGCGCTGGACGCCGACGCGGCCCACACCCCCGGCGGCCTGCGGCTCGCCGGGACGCGGCTCGGACCCGTCCCCGGCGATCCCGTCGCGGCGCTGCTCGCGGCGGCGGAGGCGTTCCTGGAGATCAGGGGCGACGCCTGGCGGCTCGCGGAGGTGCCGGACGGCGCGCGGCTCGTCGCCGAGCGGCTGGGCGCGGCCGTGGGAGAGACGCCGCCGCGCCCGGATCCCGCGCCGCCGCACGCCGGGATCCTCGCGCAGCGGGACGGGCTCGCCGCGCTGGAGGCCGTGCCTCCGCTGGGCCGGCTGTCGGGCGCGCAGGCCGAGGCGCTCGCCGGAGTCGCGGACGAGGTGCGGGTGACGCCGTGGCGCAGCGTGGTGGTGCGTGACCTGGACCGGGACGAGGCGCGCCGCGCGGCGGCGGAGCTCGCGGCGGCGGGCTTCGCGACCGATCCCGCGTCGCCGTGGGTGGGCGTGACGGCCTGCACCGGGAGCCCGGGGTGCGCGAAGTCGCGCGGCGACGTGCAGGGCGAGGCGCGGCGCTTCGTGGACGCCCTGGGCCGCGCGCCCGAGACCCCCGTCCACTGGACGGGATGCGAGCGGCGCTGCGGGATGCCCCGCGGCCCGGTCGCGCTGAGGACGGCGGAGGGACAGCAGTGATCGATTACGTCCGGGACGGCGCCGAGATCTACCGGCGGTCGTTCGCGACGATCCGCGCGGAGGCCGACCTGTCGGGACTGCCGGACGACGTGGCGCGGGTCGCGGTCCGCATGATCCACGCCTGCGGCATGACCGATCTGGTCGATGACCAGGCCTGGTCGCCGGGGGTCGTGGCGCGGGCGCGGGCGGCGCTGCTGGCCGGCGCGCCGGTGCTGTACGGGTTGCCGCCGGAGTCGGCGTGCAGGGTGTTCACCACCCGCACCGGGAGCCCGTAGCTGTCGAACATCTCGGCCA
>NZ_JBFARL010000285.1:0-7924 GCF_040674655.1 Actinomadura sp. NPDC049753
GGCGGCGGGACGGCCGCGGCACTGGCCACGGCGAACGGCGGGGCCGGGCGGAGGCCCGCCCCGCCGGAGCCGCTGTGGCGGACGACGATCGGTGACCTCAGTGACCGGCGCTTCGCCGTCGAGGTCCTCTCCCGGACGGTCGTCCCCCACGACGAGGGGCCGGTGTACCGCTGGCACTCGCTCGACACCGGGCGGCAGCTGTGGTCCAGCAGGTTCTCCGTCGCCGTCACCGGACCCAGCATCATCTATGGGGTCCCGGACGAGGAGCACCGGTTGATCGCCATGGACGAGTCCCACCGGGTCAGGTGGAGCAGCGACGTGGCCGCCGGCAACGACTACCCCGAGCTGCTGGGGCCGGACGACGGGAAACTCGTCATCACCGGCCGGGACCGGACGGTCTTCGGCGTGGACGCCGCCACCGGCAGCCGGCTCTGGGCCTACGAGTGGCCCTCCGAGGCCTTCCTCAGCTTCCTCTACGGCATCACGAACCACACCCTCGTCGCGATCGGCACCCTCCGCGGGGCCGGCAGCATGCTCGTCGGGCTCGACACCGCGACGGGCGCGCTCCGCTGGGCCGATCCGGAGGGCGGCCTGACCTTCGTCCCCGAGGGCGGCGGGAACCTGATCTTCCGCAATCCGTCGGGCGTGAGGCTCGAGGCGCGGGCCGCCGACACCGGCCGCAGTGTCTGGGCCGTCGAGCTGCCCAAGGCCGCGGCCAAGCCCCACGACGAAAGGCAGCTCTCGCAGGACTTCACCGTGGCCGGAGGGACGGTCTACACCGGCAGCCCGACGCTCTACGCCCTGGACGCGTCCACCGGCCGGCAGCTGTGGACCTACACACCGGCCTCACCCGGCGGGCAGGAACGAAGCCTCCTGGTCAGCGGGAAGTACGCCTACATCCTCGACAACCCGCAGCTCATCGCGCTCGACGCCCGCACCGGCCGCCGCGTCTGGTCCGTCAACACGCCCGCGGCCCGCACCGCCCGGCTGATCGCCGCCGGCGGAATGATCTGCACCGGCGTGACCGGCGCCACGGGCGCGGGACTCTACGGCTGGAACGCCGAAACGGGGGAGCTCGTCTGGAACCACCCCGTCTCCACCCCCGCCCCGATCAAGCGATGGGCGCTCACCACCCGCAACCGCACCCTGGTGGCCGCCCAGGACAAAACCCTCCTAGCCTTCCGCCTCCCATAAACCGAGCAGCCCGCCACCATGTCTTTTTGGGTGGGGCTGCCGCTCCCTGGGGGTGGGGGCGGCAGCCCTTGGGGGTCAGGTGGCTGACTGGATGGCGGCGGTGGCGATCGCCAGGGCGGCGATGGCCAGGGGGCCGGTCGTCTTGGCCGGTGGGTCGCCGGCGCGGCGGTGGGCGGTGACGGCGCCGGTCATGAGGCAGACCAGGCCGGCGCTCGCGGCGGCGCCGATCGGCCACCAGAGCAGGCCGAGGAGCAGGCCCGCGGCCGCCGCGATCTCGCTGACGCCGATGAGCCGGTAGGCGGGCAGGGAGAGGCCGAACCGCTGGGCGTCGCGGCGCATCGGGGGCGCGCCCGCGAGTTTGGCGGCGCCGCCGGCCAGCGAGGCGAGCGCCAGCATGACGGAGAGGGAGATGACCGCCGCGTTCATGACAGGTTCCCTCGGGCGGTGTCCTCCGGCGGCAGTGCGAGCAGGCTGTCGTCGGCGCCGCCGTCCAGGAAACGCTGCCACACGGTGCTCTGGTGGAAGTGGTTGTCGTAGAGGTCCTGGGAGGCCAGGATCTCCTGCGGGCTCGCCTCGCCCCTGCGGACCCTGTCCCCCAGGCGGAAGTAGTCGAACCGCTCGGCGCCCGGCTTGAAGATCAGCATGTCCGCGCCGGTGTGGGCGGGTGTGCTGAAGGCGTGCGGCATGCCGGGCGGGACGAGCAGGAAGTCGCCCTCGACGACGGTGGTGACCCGGTCGCCGGTCAGGACGTTCAGGCCGCCGCCGATGATGTAGAAGATCTCGGCGGCGTGGTCGTGGTAGTGCGGGGGCGGTCCGTCCACTCCCCTGCCGATCCTGCTGCGGATCGCGCTGACCAGCCCGCCGGTGGTGGTGGCGTCGGCCAGCAGTTCCATCGTGTTCGGCGGATCGCCGAGGATCTCGGCGTCGTCCGCCCGGACCAGCACCGCGCTGGTGGGATCGATCGTGGTCATGTGCTCTCCCAGGTGGTGGGCGGTCAGTGCTTCTCGACGTCGAGCCGGGGCAGCAGGCGGGCCATGGGGGCGGGCAGCCACCATGCGCGCCGGCCCAGCAGGCGCATCGCGGCGGGGACGATCAGGCAGCGGATGACGACGGCGTCGACGAGGATGGCGACGGCCATGCCGAAGCCGGTCTGCTGGAGGAGGCGCTGCGGGCTGAGCATGAAGGCGCCGAAGACGACGATCATGATGGCGCCGGCGGCGGTGATGAGGGAGCCGGTGTGGGCCAGGCCCTCGCGGACGGCCAGGGCCGCGTCGCCGGTGCGCTTCCACTCCTCGCGCATGCGGGAGATGAGGAAGATCTCGTAGTCCATGGACAGGCCGAACACCACCGCGAACACCATGACCGGCAGGTAGGCCTCGATCGGTGCGGGTTCGACGCCGAACAGGCCGTGCTGGAACACCAGCGTCATCGCGCCGAGCGCCGCCCCGATGCTGACCAGGTTGAGCAGTGCGGCCTTCAGCGGGATGAGCACCGAGCGGAAGACGGCCATCAGCAGGATCACCGACAGGCCGACGACGATCGCGACGAACAGCGGCATGCGGCCGGCGACCTTGGCGGAGTAGTCCTCGGCGGCGGCGGTCGCCCCGCCGAGGGCGAACCGGGCGCCGGTCCGCGCCGAGACGGCGGGCAGGACGTCGCCGCGGAGCCGGGAGAGCAGTTCGGCGGTCCGCTCGTCCTGGGGCGACGTCGTCGCGAAGACCGTCACCGTGGCGATCCGGCCGTCGGTGGACGGCTGCGGCGGGCTGACCGCCCGCACCCCCGGGGTGCCGGCGAGGGCGCGGGACGCGGCGTGCGCGGCGTCGGTGGGCCCCTGCCTCCCGCCGTCGGTCACCAGCAGCAGCGGCCCGTTGAACCCGGGACCGAAGCCTTCCGACAGCAGGTCGTAGGCGCGGCGGCTGGTGCTGGAGGGCGCGTCGTTGCCGGCGTCGGCGAAGCCGAGCCGCATCCCGGCCGCCGGGGCGGCCAGCGCGCCGAGCAGCGCTCCGCCCGCCAGCAGGGCGGCCACCGGCCGGCGCTGCACCACCGTCCCCACGCGACGCCACACCGCGCCCTCGCCGGCCCGGCCCTTGGCCGAGCGGTGCGCGGCGCGGGCGGTGAACGTCCTGGCGAAGCGCTCGCCGAACAGGCCCAGCAGGGCGGGCAGCAGGGTCAGCGAGGCCAGCATCGTGGCCAGCACGGTCAGCGCGACCGACAACGCCATGCCCTGCAGGGACCCCAGCCCGAGCGCGGTCAGGCCCAGCAGCGCCAGGATGACGGTGCAGCCGGCGAAGAAGACGGTGCGGCCGCCCAGCCGCAGCGCGGTCACCGCGGCGTGCTCGGGGGACGCCCCGCCGAGGAGTTCGGCGCGGTACCGGGCGAAGACCAGCAGGGCGTAGTCGATGCCGACGCCGAGCCCGACCAGCATCATCACGTACGGCGTCCAGGCGGCGATCGTGAACAGGTGCGAGGCGAGGATGATCGCGCCCAGCGTCGAGCCGACCGCGAACAGCGCGGTCACGACCGGCAGACCGGCCGCCGCCACCGACCCGAACATCAGCACCAGGATCACCAGGGCCGCCAGCAGCCCGACGCCCTCGGCCAGGCCGCCCTCCCCCTGGGCCAGCAGCCGGGCGGCCTCCCCGCCCAGCTCGACGCGCAGGCCGTCGCCCGTCGCCGAACGCGCGGTGGTGTGGATCTGTTCGGCGTCGGCGCGGTCCAGCTGCTTGGCGGGCACCTTCAGCACCGCGGTGGCGTAGCCGATCCTGCCGCCGGGGGCCATGGCGGACGGGTCGGCGTAGGGGCCGCGCACCTGCTCGATCGTCGGGAGGGCGGCGACGCGGGCGAGCATGCCCTCCACCCGCTGCCGGGTGGAGGGGTCGCCCAGCCCGGCGTCCCGGCTCAGCACGATCTGCACGGTGTCGCCGGCGCGGCCGGAACCGTGCGCGGCCAGCAGGTCGGCGGCCTGCTGCGACTCGGTCCCCGGCAGGGAGTAGTCCTCGCGGTAGTCGTCGCCGACGGCGGTCGCCGCGCCCCAGATGCCCGCCAGGACGGCGACCCATAGGAACAGGACGAGCCATCGGCGGCGGTGGGCGAACGCCGCGACCCGCGCGAACGCATCCCGTGGAGGGGGCGCGGACACCGATCGGCCTTCTTCGGTGACGGTCATGACCTTCCTTACAGCTACTTCGTGCGTACGACTAGTTACTTAAAGTGACTGTTGCAGGCAACGGCACGGCCCAGTCGAGGCCGGGCCGGCCCTACCGCAAGGGGGAAGCGCCTATTCGGCGCCGGGAACGGAGGTGAGCTTGTCAGGGTTGCGGACGACGTCCAGCGCGGTGATCCGGCCGCCGTCGACGGTCAGGGAGACCACCGACAGAACGTCGTCGTCGCCGCGCAGCACCAGGCCCGCCGCACCGTTGACGGTGGCGATCCGCAGCTCGCGCAGCGGACCGCGGACGAACGACAGCAGCAGGCGCGCCACACGCTCGGCGCCGCGCTCCTCGGTCGGCAGGGCGCTGACCTTGCCCCCGCCGTCGCCGCGGCACACCACCCGCGGGTCGAGCAGCGAGGTCAGCCGCTCCAGATCGCCGTCCTGGCAGGCGTCCGCGAACGCGGTGACCACCTGCCGCTGCTGGTCGGGGGTGGGCGGGAAGCGGGGCCGGCCCTCGGCGACGTGCCTGCGGGCGCGGGAGGCCAGCTGCCGCACCGCCGCCGGCGACCGTCCGACGACGTCGGCGACCTCGTCGAACGACAGTCCGAACACATCGTGCAGCAGGAACGCCGCGCGCTCGGCCGGCGACAGGCTCTCCATCACCAGCAGCAGCGCCATGCTGACCGACTCGTCCAGCGTGACCCGGTCGGCCGGGTCGGCGGCCGTGTCCCCCACCAGGGGCTCGGGCAGCCAGGTCCCCACGTACCGCTCGCGCCGGGCGCGGGCGGTGCCCAGCGCGTCCAGCGCCAGCCGCCCGACGGTCCTGGTGAGCCAGGCGCGCAGGTCGCGGACCGCCTCCACGTCCGGCAGCCCGCGCAGCCGCAGCCACGCCTCCTGCACGCAGTCCTCGGCCTCGGCCATCGACCCCAGCGTCGCGTAGGCGACGCGCAGCAGATGCGGCCGCTCGGCCTCGAAGCACTGCGCGAGTTCCTCGGCGGTCATGCCCGAGCCCCTTCGGCGGGGCAAGCCGCGTTCTGCCGTTGAGACCAGGTGACGGGCAGTTCGCGGCACCCCACGATCCGCACCGGCATTCCCGTTCCGCTCATCACAGCGACTCTCATGGCCTAAGGACGACGTAGACCACCAGAGTGTGACATCCCACCTAGCCCCAGGCTCCTCTGACGTGCTGAACCACTATTGGTACCATGAGTGATACCAGAGCAACATACGCACGAGGAGTCCTGACATGGCCTTCGCAGCACGCCTTCCCGAGGACCTGGACGCCTGGCTCGACGACGCGGCCGCGACCGAGCAGCGGTCCAAGAACGCGATTCTGATCACCGCGCTGGAGGAGTACCGGCAGCGCCGCGAACTCGCCCACGTGCTCGAACTCGCCGACGAGACCGCCCGCGACCATCGGAACCTGCTGGACCGCCTGGGCGACGCGTGAGCGTGCGCTACCTGACGGCGGAAGAGATCGTCGCCATCGGGCGCCGGGCCGTGGGCGAGCACCTCCACGTGCGGGACTCCGGGCTGGTCGCATCGGCCGCCGCACGACCGTCCACGGTGACCTTCGGCGTGGACCCCTACCCCACCCTGCTCGAAAAGGCCGCCGCGCTGCTGCACTCGCTCACCACTTCCCACCCCTTCACCGACGGGAACAGGCGAGTCGCGTTCGCCGCGACGGATGTCTTCCTCAAGCTGAACGGGGCCCGCTTCAACCCGAAAGCGGAAGACGACCTGTTCACCACCGTTCTGGACATCGCCACCCACGTCCTCAACGACGTCCCGGCCATCGCCAAGCGGATCGAGGCCCTGATACAGCCGGCTGGTTCTCGCTGAGAGCATGAGGAGGCCCGTCCCCTCGTCCGAACGGGTTACGTCCTCTAGTCCAGCACCGTCCTCGGCATCATGGCGGCATGAGCGCATGGGTCTATATACGTGGGTCGCTGGAGTTTCACGGGCAGAAGGCTGAGGCCGAGCGCGTCATCCGCCGCGGGGACCCTGCGGGATGGGCCTTTCCGGACGGCGGCTGGCTCGACGCGGCGTGCTATGCCCGAGCAGTTCGCGCCTCCGGCGCCGACGATGTTCTCGACCAGATCCGGCGGATCGCGGCCCTCCCCGCCGTCGACGAGGACGACGACCGGGTCTGCGGGCTCTTCCTCGTCTTCCACGAGGAAGGACACCAGACCGAATGGCAGGTCAGGGACGGGCGCGTCCAGGTCGCCCCGGCGCCGGCCCGTTACGACTACCTCTGGCGATAGCCACCGGGGGCGCTGGGCGGTCTGGGGCGTCAACCGACGTGGACGATGGGGCGGCGTTCGATGTCGGGTTCGGCCTGGCGGAGGATCTCGCGGGTCAGGGGCGGGACGTCGCCGCCGCCGAAGACCAGGTAGCGGAGCAGGGCGCCGATCGGGTTGCCCTCGGCCCAGTGGAAGTAGACGTGGGGTTGCTTGCCCGTGTCGTGCTGGATGTGGAGCAGGATCGCCGCGATCACATTGGGGATGCTCGGGCCCTCGGCGCGCAGGATGCGGTGTCCGTGCCGCTCCTCGCCGGTGACGCGCACGGTGGACTCGAACTCCGACGCGTCCGAGACGGTGAGTTCGAGGAACAGCAACCCCTCCTCGGTGCGAAGCCGGTGCAGTTCCCAGGCTTCCCGCGCCTTGTCCAGGTACTCCTTGCGGTCGCGTTCGTCGGGCTCGTTGGCGATGATCCGCAGCTCGCCGGACCGGTCGAGGAACTCGCGGGCCTTCTCGTCGAACTCGACGCCGGTGATGCGCAGTTCGGTGGAGCGGGTGGCGCGGGAGACCAGCGAGGTGACGACGATCGCGACGCAGAACACGACGGCGATGACCAGGCCGTCGGGGCGTTCGGCGATGTTGGCGACGGTGGCGTAGGCGAAGACCAGGGTGACGGCGCCGAAGGCCGCGGCGGCGCGGCGGCGTCCGCGCTTCCAGGACGCCAGCGTCGCGGCGACCGCGGCGGACAGGATCAGCGCGAGGACGCCGGTGGCGTAGGCGCCGCCCTGCGCCTCGACCTGCGCTCCGAACAGCAGGGTGATGGCGAACGAGACGAGGGTGAAGATCAGGACCAGCGGGCGGGTGGCGCGGGTCCAGTCGGGGGCCATCCCGTAGCGCGGCAGGTAGCGGGGCACGATGTTGATCAGTCCGGCCATGGCGGAGGCGCCGGCGAACCACAGGATCGCGACCGTGCTGAGGTCGTAGGCGCTGCCGAACCACTCCCCGAGGTGCTCGTGCGCGAGGTAGGCCAGCGCCCGGCCGTTGGCCTTCCCGCCCTCCTCGAACTCCTTCTCGGGGATCAGCACGCTGGTGGCGAAGCTGGAGGTGACCAGGAAGACGCTCATGATGACCGCGGCCGTGGTCAGCAGCTTGCGGGCGCCCTGGATCCGCCGGTTCAGGTCACCCTTGACCAGCGGCATCACGGCCACGCCGGTCTCGAACCCGGACAGCCCGAGGGCGAGCTTGGGCATCACGAACAGCGAGACGGCGACCATCACCAGCGGGTTGGAGTGGTCGGCGGTCAGCGCGTGCCTCCAGTCGGTGACCAGTCCCGGGTCGG
>NZ_JBFARL010000286.1:0-7916 GCF_040674655.1 Actinomadura sp. NPDC049753
CTGATCGCGCAGCGAGCCGCCAGGCGAGACGGAGCGATGCCAGCGATCGCCGCGTAGTTGTGGGGGTGGGGCGCTCTAGCGCCCCACCCCCACAACTACGCAATAAAAACGCGTGTCAAGTCGTAGCCGGCGGTGGTGGGGAGGAAGTAGGCGCCGTGGACTCGGGAGGAGCGGTAGGTGGTCTGGGCGCGGTCCAGGAGGGGGACGATCGCGGCGTCCTCCATGATCTTCTGGTCGGCCTGCTGCCAGTAGCCGGCGGCGCGCTGGGCGTCGGGGGCGGTGAGGGCGGCGTCGATGAGGCCGTTGACCTGCGGGTTGTCGTAGCCGCCGTAGTTGGTGGAGCCCGGGCCGTAGGCGCGGCCGTCGAAGAGGGGCTGGATGATCGACCGGCCGTTGTTGCCGTACCAGTCGGGGACCCAGCCGGGAGCGGCGATGTCCCAGCTGCCCTCGCGGGCGCGTGCGGGGGTGGACAGGGTGCTGGAGTAGAAGGAGCCGCCCGAGTCGGGGGTCAGTTCGGTCTCGACGCCGCAGGCGTGGAGGTTCTGGGCGATGGACTGGGCGATCAGCTTGTGGACGCTGTTCGTCCGGTAGGGGAACTTCAGCATGAGGCCGGAGCGGCCCGCCTTGCTGAGAAGCTCGCGGCATCTGGCGGGATCGCCGGACTCGCCGGGCGTGGGGTAGTGGTTGACGGCCGCGTAGCCGGAGTTGCCCGGCGGGATCACCGTGTGCAGCGGCCTGGCCACCGACGGCCCGCCGACGATCTTGATGAGGGCGCTGCGGTCGACGGCGTACTCCAGCGCCTGCCGTACCGCGCGGTCACCGAGCGCGCCGCGGTTTCGGGGGCTGCGCGTGTTGAAGACCAGGTACGGGCTGTTGTTCGGGGTCTCCCTGATCGCGAAGCGCGGGTCGTCGCGCAGCCGCGGGATCGCCGACGTCGGGACGGGCTGGTCCCACGCGAGGTCGGCGGTGCCCTGTTCGATCTGCTGCTGGACGGTCTCCGGCGAGTCCTGCCCCAGCGTGATCTGGATCTTCGCGACGTGCCGCTCGCGCAGCGGGTCCGAACCCGCCTGCCATGCCGGGTTGTGGGTGAGCAGATAGGAGATGCCCGGCTTGTAGTCGGTGATCTGGTACGGGCCGTCGGAGACGGTGTGCTGCCGGAAGTCGGCGCCGTCCGGGACGTACCGGTCGTACTCCTGCGGCGCGGCCGCGGTGACCGGCAGCGACAGCAGGTTGAGGAAGTCGCTGGCGGGACGCTTCAGCTCGAACACCAGCGTCCGCTCGTCCTTGGCGCGGACGCCCTCGAACCCGTGGTCGCGCTGGTAGGCGGCGATCGCCCGCGCGTCCTTCGCGTTCACGGAGGCGAAGCCGCGGCAGAACGCTTCCATGCCCTTGAGCGTGGAGACGAAGTAGCCCTTGGCGGCGGACGGCGTGGCCGGGTTGCACAGCCGTTCGAAGCCGCGGACGAAGTCCTGGGCGGTGACGGGGCGCGGGGGGGTGGTGTTCCACCGGACGCCGTCGCGCAGCCGGACCGTGTACGTGCGGCGGTCCTTGCCGACGTCGCCGTTCTCGCGCGTCGGGATCCGCTCGGCGACGTCGGGCCGCACGGGGACCGTCTCCTGGAAGTCGTTGGACGCGCGGTTCCCGAACAGCGTCCGGGCGAACGTGCGGACGAGCCCGTACGCGCCGACGCTGGCCACGGACGCGGGGTCGAGGTGCTCGACGTCGGAGGACCCGACGACGCGCAGCGTGCCGCCCTGGCGGGACGCGCCCTCCGCGGTCGCGCCGTCACCTCCTCCGGCGCATCCGGCGAGCCCCACCACGAGACCCGCCAGCCCCGCCGCCATCTTGATCATTTCGCGTGCCGCCACGGTGTCACCTCACTGACTCAGAGCCTGGCGCACTAGTCACCGGCGGTGTCACAGTAGGGCCAGAGCGTGACAAAGAGCCGGTACATCACCGTTTCTCTACAGAAGTAAGGACGCCCTGACAGTGGGATGTCCACTGTCAGGGCGTCCTCAGGGCGCTTTGTGATCAGGCTCTCAGCGCTCGACCTCGCCGCGGATGAACTTCTCCACCGCGTCGTGCGCCTGGTCGTCGTTGTACTGCTCCGGCGGCGACTTCATGAAGTAGGAGCTGGCCGACAGGATCGGGCCGCCGATGCCGCGGTCCTTGGCGATCTTGGCGGCGCGGACGGCGTCGATGATGACGCCGGCGGAGTTCGGGGAGTCCCAGACCTCCAGCTTGTACTCCAGGTTGAGGGGCGTGTCGCCGAAGGAGCGGCCCTCCAGCCGGACGTAGGCCCACTTGCGGTCGTCCAGCCACGGCACGTGGTCGGACGGGCCGATGTGCACGTCCGCCTTCGCCATCTCGTGCGGGATCTGCGAGGTGACCGACTGCGTCTTGGAGATCTTCTTGGACTGGAGCCGCTTGCGCTCCAGCATGTTCATGAAGTCCATGTTGCCGCCGAAGTTGAGCTGGTACGTGCGCAGCAGCTCGACACCGCGGTCCTCGAAGAGGCGGGCCATGACGCGGTGCGTGATGGTGGCGCCGACCTGCGACTTGATGTCGTCGCCGACGATCGGCACGCCCGCGTCGGTGAACTTCTGGGCCCACTCGGGGTCGCTGGCGATGAACACCGGAAGCGCGTTCACGAACGCGACCTTGGCGTCGATCGCGCACTGGGCGTAGAAGCGGTCGGCCTCCTCGGAGCCCACCGGCAGGTACGACACCAGGACGTCCACCTCGGCGTCCTTCAGCGCCTGCACGACGTCGACCGGCTCGGCGTCGGACTCCTCGACCATGTCCAGGTAGTACTCGCCCAGGCCGTCGAAAGTGTGCCCGCGCTGGACGGTCACCCCGGTGGGCGGCACGTCGGCGAACTTGATCGTGTTGTTCTCGCTGGCGTGGATGGCCTCGGAGAGGTCCATCCCCACCTTCTTGGCGTCCACGTCGAACGCCGCCACGAACTCGACGTCGCCCACGTGGTACTCGCCGAACTGGACGTGCATCAGGCCGGGAACTCGCGTGTCAGGGGCCGCGTCCTTGTAGAACTCGACGCCCTGGACGAGCGAAGAGGCGCAGTTGCCCACACCGACGATGGCTACGCGCACGGAACCCATCCGGTCGCTCCTTCTCTGTTGCGGAACATGTGGTGGAGACTCACCCGTCCCCGAAGGCACTGGGCCGCTCAGCGGCCCTCGTCCCGAGGCATGTCCTGGTCAATTCGCTTAGCTGACTGTGCTTGCTGTTCCTGCTCGGCCCGCTCGCGCCCGATGAGCTCGTTGAGCCACCGGACCTCGCGCTCGACGGACTCCAGCCCGTGGTTCTGCAGTTCCAGGGTGTAGGAGTCGACTCGTTCGCGGGTTCGCGCCAGGGCGGCGCGAACGCTCTCCAGGCGCTCCTCCAGCCGGCTGCGCCGGCCTTCGAGGATCCGCAGCCGGACGTCGGCACGGGTGTGCGAGAAGAAGGCGAAGTGCACGCCGAACCCCTCGTCCTCCCACGAAGCCGGGCCGGCCTCGGTGAGGAGCAACTGCAGGCGCTCCTTGCCGTCGGCGGTGAGCTTGTAAACGATCTTCGATCGGCGGCTCTGCAGCGCCAGCGGCGCGTTCGGCTCCTCCGGCCGGTCCTCCATGATCAGCCCGTTGGCCAGGAGCTGCTTGAGGCACGGGTAGAGCGAGCCGTACGAGAACGCGCGGAACATGCCCAGCAGGGTGTTGAGCCGCTTGCGCAGCTCGTAGCCGTGCATCGGGGACTCGTGCAGCAGCCCGAGCACGGCGAGCTCCAGCACGCCCGCGCCCTTCTTGGCCGCCATCCCGGTCCCTCTTCCGCAGAAGCCGATGTCTCGATCCGATGTATCGAGTGAATGTATCGACTCGATACATCGACAAGATACGTAGCCCGGCTCGTCCTGGCAAGTGGCGATCTACCTGGGACGCCCCGGATGGCCCACCGGCCCGTATCGCGAATGTGGCGATTTCAGGGTGTATGTGGTGGAAATGTGTCAAAGTTGCGTCCTGGAACCACCTGGCCGCGTCGCACGACCTCGATCCCGGGACAGCCCGGAACGGTGAGCAAGTGAGGAGGAGCCACCGACCCCTCGGGGCGCGGACCGGCCGGGGCGTCCTTCGCCGAGCACACGCTCCCCCCGCTCACCAGCCCGCACAGTACTCTTCGGACGGCGCACGAGCCGCAACAAGGGCCGGGAGCCACCCGGCCCTCGGCAACAACCGTTGTCCCCTGTTGATGAGGTCGCGTGAGTAATCCAAGCCAGCCCCGACCGGAACCTGGGTCGCAGAGGCCGGGCGGGCACCAGAACCCCCGTCCCGGTGACTCCGGCGACCCCGGCTTTCCGAGCGCCCACGGTGAGCCCGCCGGAACGAACCCCGCGGGCCCCTCTGGCATGCCCCAGAACCCCGCCCCGCCGGGAACGGCGGAAGGGCCCGGTTACATGAGCGCTCCTGGCGCGAGCCCGGGTCCGCTTGGCGGCCCGTCGAGCCCCGTCCCTCCGTCCACCGGTCGCCACGCCGCTCCCAGCGCGCCAGGCGGACCGGTCGCCCCGGACGGACGCAACGCTCCGGGAAACGCGGTCGTACCGAGCGGCCAAGGCGCGCCGGGCGGGCCGGGCGGCATGCCTGGCCAAGGCGGCTTCGGCGGCAACGGTGGGGTCGGCCCTAACGGCGGCCCCGGCGGGGCGCCCGGTCCAGGCGGATTCGGCGGACCTGGTGGCTTCGGCGGCAACGGCGGGTTCGGCGGACCTGGTGGATTCCAGCCGCCGGGCGCGCCCGGCAATGCCCCTTCGGGCGGCCCCGGCATGCAGGGCGGCCCCGGAATGGGAGGCGGCCGTCCTGGGATGGGCGGGCCCCCCGGCGGCCAACCAGGCCCGGGAATGGGGGCGCCGGGAGGCCCGGGCTTCCCGAACGCGCCCGGCATGGGGCCCGGTGCGGGAGGAATGGGGCCGCCCGCGGTGTTCGGGACGCCGGGGATGCCCGGCGCGGCCCCGAAGCCGGGCGTGCGCGAGAAGCTCGGTGAGCTCGGAAAGGCCGGACAGGAACTCGGCGCGAAGGTGACCGCGAAGTTCCGCGGCGGCGGCGTCCGCGCGGCCAACCGCACGGGCGGCCCTGCCGGCCCGGGTGGTCCCGCCGGTCCGGGAGGGCCCGGCGGCCCCGGCGGTCCGGGAGGTCCCGGTGGGCCCGGTGGGCCCGGACGGCACGGGCCGCCCGGCAAGAAGGGGTTCCTCGGACACCTGCGCTCCCGCGAGACCGGCTGGCGGCGCTTCATCCCGTCCTGGAAGGTCGTGGGCGGTTTCTGCGGCCTCGGGCTCGCGGCGTTCGTCACGCTGGTCTGGGTCGCCTACGCCAACACCCCGACCCCCAAGGAGCCGACGGTCGCGGGCGTCGAGGACCAGGCGTCGATCTTCTACTACACCGACGGCACCGAGATCGGCCGGATCGGCAAGAAGCGGCAGAGCGTCGAGCTGGCCAAGGTCCCGCCGAACGTCCAGAACGCGGTGCTGGCGGCGGAGAACCGCAGCTTCCGCACCGACCCGGGGTTCTCGATCAAGGGGACGACGCGGGCGGTGTGGAAGAACCTGACCGGCGGGTCGGGCGGCGGCTCCACGATCACCCAGCAGCTCGCGAAGAACTACTACTCCGACCCGAACAACCGGACGGTCAGCCGGAAGTTCCAGGAGCTGTTCATCTCGCTGAAGCTGGAGGACGAGCACTCCAAGGACGAGATCCTCAAGCTCTACCTGAACACGATCTACTTCGGCCGCGACACCTACGGCATCCAGGCGGCGTCCCGCGAGTACTTCGGGACGGACGTGTGGAAGCTGCGGCCCGACCAGGCGGCCCTGCTCGGCGGCATCATCCAGAACCCCAACCGGGATCCGGGGGACAAGGCCAGCCAGGCATGGGTGACCGGCAGGTACCAGTACACGCTCAACGGCATGGTCTCGATGGGCAAGCTCAGCCGGGCCGACGCCGACAAGTACATCAAGCAGGGCCCGCCCAAGCTCCGGAAGGCGGGCACCAGCAACCAGCTCTACGGCGGCCAGCGCGGTTACATGCTGATGCGCGCCAAGCTGGAGCTCGACCGGCAGGGCATCGACACCAAGGAGCTGACCACCCAGGGCCTTCGGGTCTACACGACGTTCGACCGCAAGAAGATGGCGATGGCCAAGCGGGCCGCCGAGCAGACCGTCCCGCAGGTGGACCCGAAGAAGCTCGCCAAGAAGAAGATCCGGGTCGGCCTGGTGTCGGTGAACACCGCGAACGGCGAGGTCGTCGCGTTCTACGGCGGCCCCGACTACCTGGCCCAGTCCTTCGACAACGTGTGGCAGGGGTCGGCGCAGGCCGGGTCGGCGATGAAGCCGTACGTGCTCGCGACGGCGCTGAAGCAGAACTACAGCCTGAAGAGCCTCGTCGAGGGGCGGTCGAAGACGCCGATCGGCCCGGACGGCAGCGTGGTGTCCAAGGACGACCCGAACGCCGTGATCGTCCCGAACAGCCATAACGTGGGCCCGGCGATCAACCTGATCACCGCGACGAAGGACTCGGTCAACACCGCGTTCATCCAGCTGATGGGCAAGGTCGGCATCGAGGAGGCGATGAAGACCGAGACCGACGCCGGCATCGCGTCCGACCTGCTGGAACCGCACAAGTGCTGCCTGAACCTCGCGCTGGGCGTCAACAACATCCGGCCGATCGAGCAGGCGGCGGGGTACGCGGTGTTCGCCAACGGCGGCATGTACCACCAGCCGCACGTGATCCGCGTGGTCAAGAAGTCCGACGGCAAGACGGTGCGGCTGCGGCCGAACTACGAGAAGCGCCGCGTCTTCAGCCCGAAGGTCGCCGCGGACGCGACGTACGCGATGCAGCAGGTCATCAGGAGCGGGACGGCGACCGCGGCCGCGCTGCCGGACGGGCGCCAGGCCGCGGGCAAGACCGGTACGACGGACCGGAACGTCTCGTCGTGGTTCGTCGGGTACGTCCCGCAGGTCTCGACCGCGGTGACGATCTACAACGACGCGGTCGGGCCGGACGGCAAGAAGAAGTCGGTGATCCTGCCGCAGATCGGCGAGGTCGAGGGCGGCACGATCCCCGCCCGCATCTGGCGGTCCTACATGGCGAACGCGGTCCGCGGCATGGACGCGCAGGCGTTCCCGCCGCCCGCATGGGGCGGGATCGAACAGAAGTGGGCGAAGCCGCCGGAGAAGAAGAAAAAGGACGACGAGGGCAAGCCGCCGTGGTGCAACACCCCGGTGGGCAAGTTCGACCCGCGCTGCCAGGACGGCGGCGACGGCGGCGACGGCAAGCAGCCGTGCCAGTCCCCCTTCCAGAACGGCAACTGCGACCCGAACAAGCCGCCGAGCAACCCGCCGCCGCGGTGGTGGTGCCAGATCCACCAGGGCGACCCCGCCTGCCGCAACCGGAGGGGCGGCCGGACCGTCCAGACCGAGAGCCTGCGGCCCCTGCCGCTGACCAGGCCGCCCGAATGAACCGGTCGGCCTTCGCGAACCGAACCGTCCACTGGATATGGGGGTGTGACATGGAGCATCCTGGCGATTCGCCGCACGTCGGCGCCTTTGAGCGCATGCGCCCGCCCGTTCCGATGAAGGTGAGCCTTGCCTCAGCGGCCACCTCCGCGCCGGGGGCACAGTACGCTCGGACGACGCAAAGCCGTCCCCCAGTTGATGAGGCCGCGTGAGTAACCCAAGCCGATACGGACCGGATTTCGGAGAGGGCTCTGGCCGGAGGGGCTCCCCCCGTCCCGGCTCTTCCGGTATGCCCTCGGGCGGGCAGCGTGGCGCGCCGGGCGGTCCCCCCATCGCGAGGTCGCCGCCGCGCATCTCGCCCCCGACCTGGCGGGCGCGAGCGAGGAGGACCTGGGCCAGGGCGCCGTCATGCTCGACCTGG
>NZ_JBFARL010000287.1:0-7821 GCF_040674655.1 Actinomadura sp. NPDC049753
TGGGACGCTCGCTCCCTCCGGCAGGGCCCGCAGCAGCTCGACGGCCCGCCACATCGCGTCCCGGAGCCGGGCGGCGAGCCGCTCGGCCCGTTCCCGCACCGCGCCCGCGTCGGCGTGCAGCGCCTCGGCCGTCGGGGTGAGCGGCCCGCGGAGGGTGGCCTCCAGGGCGGCGAGCGTCAGCTTGTCGACCCGCAGGGCCCGCGCGAGCGGATGACGGGCGAGGCGCCGCACCAGCTCGTCCCTGCCGAGGATCAGCCCGCACTGCGGGCCTCCGAGGAGCTTGTCGCCGCTGGCGGTGACCAGGGCGGCGCCCGCCTTGAGCATGGACTCGGCGTCGGGCTCGTCCGGCAGGAGCGGCTCGGGGGCGAGCAGTCCGGAGCCGATGTCGGCCACGACCGGCACCCCGAGCCCGGCCAGCTCCGCGACGCCCGCGCCGCGCGTGAAGCCGGTCATGCGGAAGTTGGAGGGGTGCACCTTGAGGATGAACCCGGTCTCCTCGCCGACGGCCGCCGCGTAGTCGTCGGGCCCGGTCCGGTTCGTCGTGCCGACCTCTCGCAGCCGGGCGCCGGTCGCGGCGAGCAGTTCGGGGATGCGGAACCCGTCGCCGATCTCCACCATCTCGCCGCGGCTGATGACGATCTCCCGGCCGGGGGCGAGCTCGGCGGCGGCCAGCACCAGCGCCGCCGCTCCGTTGTTGACGACGTGCGCGGCCTCCGCCTGGGGCACCCGCTCCCGCAGCGCCGCGAGGACCGACCGCCCGCGCTTGGCACGCCGGCCGGTCTCCAGGTCGAGTTCGACGTCGGTGGCGCCGGAGGCCACCGCCACGGCCTCGCGGGCCGCCGCCGACAGCGGCGCCCGCCCGAGGTTGGTGTGCAGCAGGACGCCGGTCGCGTTGACCACCGGGCGGAGGCCGGAGGCGCTCGGCGGCAGCGACGCGACGGCGGCGTCGGCCACCGCCTCCGGCGCGATCTCCCCGTCGCGGGCCCGGCGCTGGGCCGCGACGACCGCCGCCTTCACGACGCCGCGCCCGAGGCGCCCCGCCGCACTCGCGAGACGGGGTTCGGCGAGCAGCACGTCCGTTCGGGCGATCCGCCGCCGCTCGTCCTCCATCGCGGCGGGCCCGGCCTCGCGATCCATCAGGCGACCTCCGACATGCAGCGCTACCCCGCCAGCATGGCACGCAAACGGCGCCGCCCCGGGTGAGGGCGCCCCCGCCGCCCCTGCTAACATGCATGACTCATGCATGACAGACTCGCGAACCTGCTGGGCGCCGCCTCGCTGGCGGTGACCGACCTGGTGCTGGCCGGGGCCACCGGCACGGGACGGGTGAGCGCGAGCGGCGCCGCGGCGCTGGTCGTCCTCTCCCACGCGCCCGGCCTCGGCGTCACCGAGCTCGGGCGCCGCGTCGGGCTGACCCAGTCCGCCGCCGCGCGCATGGTGGACGGGCTCCAGGCCGCCGGCCTGGTCCGGCGCCGTCCCGCCGGAGGGCGCGCCGTCCAGGTCCTGCTGACGCCGGAGGGCGAGGAGGCGGCGCGCGCGATGCTGGCCGCGCGGGACGCGCCGCTGGCCGGTGTCCTGGACTTCCTGGACGGCGCCGAGCGCGAGGCGCTCACCGGGCTGCTGGCCAAGCTCCTGGCCCGCCTCTACGAGGAGATCGGCGACTCCGACGTCATCTGCCGCCTCTGCGACCGGGGATGCTGCACGAGCGGCGACGTCTGCCCCGTCGGCCAGGCCGAACGCGACGCGGGACGCGCATGACGGGCGTCCTCCTGGCCCTGACCTCGGCGCTGCTCTACGGGATCGCCGACGTCTGGGGCGGCCTGCTGTCGCGCCGCGCCGACTTCGCCGCCGTCGCGCTGCTCGGCCAGATCGGCGGGCTCGCGTGCGCGGTCGTCGCGGCGGTGGCCGTCCCCGCCCCCGGCGTGGCCGCCGGCGACCTCGCGTGGGGCGCGCTCTCGGGCGCCGGGACGGGCCTCGCGATGGTCTTCCTCTACCGGGGGATCAGCAAGGGGAACCTGAGCATCGTCGTCCCGGTCAGCGCGGTCGGTGGGGTGGCCCTGCCGGTGGTCGTCGGCGTCGCGTTCCTCGGCGACCGCCCCACGGCGGCGGCCTGGCTCGGGATCGGCATCGTGATGCCCGCGCTGTGGCTGGTGTCCCGGTCGCGGTCGGACGAGGGCGGCCGGGTCCGCGCGGCCCTCGGGAACGGGCTCGCCGCGGGCGCCGGGATCGGGGTGCAGTACCTGGCCCTCGCACAGGCGGGGGACGACTCCGGACTCTGGCCCGTCGCGGCGGGACGGGTCGCGGCCGTGCTCGCGATCGCTCCGATGATGCGCTCGCGCGGGCGGCGCCTCCCCGGCGGGACGACGCGGCTGTGGGCGGCGGTGAACGGCGGCCTCGCGGCGGCGGCCCTCGTCTGCTACCTCCTCGCGACCCGGCAGCAGCTCGTCGTCATCGCGGTCGTGCTGTCCTCGCTGTACCCGGTGGTCCCGGTGCTGCTCGGCGTCACGGCGCTGCGCGAGCGCCTGTCGCGGACGCAGGCCGCGGGCCTCGCCGGCGCCGCCGCGGCCGTCGTCCTGCTGACGCTCGCCGCCGGATGAGGACCAATCCTTGTCCGCCGCGACCAGGCGCATCCGTCGGGTGTGACAAGGAATCGGGCGGCCTTGTCACCCATGTGAGTGTCTTGTGTGACGCACGCTCCTTAGCCTGGCGGCCCCAGGTGTCCGCTGACGGAGGTGACACTTTGACGGAGCTGCACGAGAGGTCCGCCCAGGCCGACGATCTGTCAGGGGAACCCTGGCGCGACGTCCCGCGGGACGAGGCGCAGTGGATCCGCCCCCACCTTCCGGCGCTGGTCGACTCCATGGTGGAGGGCGTGCTGCGGAACGTCCCCGAGTACGCCCGCCCCGACGACCCCGTCTACACCGAGGTGATGCGGCTCGCGGCGGCGCAGGCCATGGGGCACTTCGTCCAGATGATCGCCGACCCCGACGCCTCCTTGCAGGAGGTGCACCAGGTCTACTTCGACATCGGGTACGGGGAGGCCGTCGAGGGGCGCGGGCTGGAGCACCTGCAGAACGCGATGCGCGTCGCCTCCAGGACCGCGTGGCGGTACCTGGCGCGTGAGGCCGACCGGCTCAAGAAGCCGCGCGACCTCGCGATCGCGCTCACCGAGGCGAACCTCGCCTACCTGGACCTTCTGGCGTCCGCCGCCGCGCAGGGCTACGCCCGGGCGAGGGAGAAGGCCGCGGGCGAGCGGGAGCAGCGCCGCGGCCGCCTGATGAGCCTGCTGCTGTCGGACCCGGCGGCGCCGCGGGACGTCGTCGCCGAGCAGGCCAACCTCGCCGGCTGGCCGCTGCCCGAACGGGTGGCGGTGATCGTGCTGGAGCCGCGGCCCGGCGCCGGGGAGGGGCCCGCCGGGCTGCCGCCGTCCCTGCTGAGCGGCCTGGACCGCGGCAGGCCGTGCCTGGTGATGCCCGACCCGGACCGCCCCGGCGGCCCCGACCGGCTGACCGCCACCCTCGGCGGCTGGGCGGGCGCGGTCGGGCCCTCGGTGCCGCTGGACCGGGCCGGGGTCTCGCTGCGCTGGGCGCACCGGACGCTCGATTCGATGGAGGCCGGGCGGCTCGCCCGCCAGGGCCCCGGCACGCTCGTCCACGCCGACCGGTACGTGCCCGACCTGCTGCTGGAGGAGGGCTGGACGCTCGCCGAGGCGGCCGCCCGGCGCCGGCTGGCCCCGCTCACCGAGCTCGGCCCGCACCGCGGCGGGCGGCTGGCGGCCACGCTGCTGGAGTGCCTCAAGCACGGCTTCAACGCGACGGACGCCGCGGAGGCGCTGTGCGTGCACCCGCAGACCGTCCGGTACCGGCTGGCGCAGCTGCACGAGATCTTCGACTACGACATCGAGGCCCCCGCGATCCGTCTGGAGCTGATGCTGCTGCTCCCCGTCTGGCTGCGCGGCGCCGGCGGGGAGCACGCGTGAGGGGCGCGGTCCCGGCTCACTCGGGCCGGGGCGCCGCCTCCGCGACCGGGAGCCTCCGGTCCAGGTAGGCCTGCCGGCACGCGGACCGAGCGATCTTCCCGCTGCTGGTGCGCGGCAGGCCGCCGGGCTCGATCAGCACGAAGTCGTGCACGCGCAGGTCGTGCTGCTGCTTCACCGCCGTCCGCACCGCCCGCGCCACCTCCTCCTGGTCGAGGAGGGCGACCGGCACCCGGCGGTTCCGCTCGGCCACCACGACCAGCCCCTCGGTGCCGCCGGTGTCGACCGCCACCGCGCAGGCGTACTCGCGGCGGATCGCCTTGTGCGCGCCGGAGACGGTGAACTCGATGTCCTGCGGGTAGTGGTTGCGCCCGTCCACGATGACCAGGTCCTTGATCCGGCCGGTGACGAACAGCTCCCCGCCGTGCAGGACGCCGAGGTCCCCGGTGCGCAGCCACGGGGAGCGCGGCAGGTCGCCGTGGTCCGCCAGCACCGCCTCGAACGTCTCCCTGGTGGCCTCGGGCCGCCCCCAGTAGCCGGCCGCGACGTTCGGGCCGTGCACCCAGATCTCCCCGACGGCGCCGTCCGCGAGCCGCGCGCCGGTCTCGGGGTCGGCGATGGCGGTGTGCTGCCCGTAGGACGTCCCGCAGGCGATCAGCTGGATCGCGCCGGGCGCGCCGGCGTCGCAGGGCTCGGCGACGCCCCGGCGCAGCCCCTCGTGGTCGAACGCGACGCGGGTCGGCTCCCGGAACCGGGACGAGGCCGACACGTAGACGGTCGCCTCCGCCAGCCCGTACGCGCACACCTGCGCCTCCGGCCGCAGCCCGCAGTCCTTGAACGCCTCGTAGAAGCCGGTGAGCGTGCTCTCCCGGATCGGCTCCGCGCCGTTCATGAACACCTGCACGCCGCTCAGGTCGAGCTTCGCCTTCTCCTCCTCGGTGACCTGCGCGGTGAGGTACTCGTAGGCGAAGTTGGGGCCGCCGGTGAACGCGTGGTCCTGCGCGCTGAGCAGCTCCAGCCAGCGGACGGGGCGCATGACGAACGCCACCGGATCCATGATCACGCCCGGGTTGCCGTACACCAGCGGCAGCGCGACGGTGGTGACCAGGCCCATGTCGTGGAAGACGGGAAGCCAGTTCACGCCGGACGACACGCGCGGGATGCCGTCGAACGTCCGCCACAGCTGCTCGGCGTTCGTCGCGAAGTTCCCGTGCGTGATGATCACGCCCGCGGGGGTGCGGGTCGAGCCGGAGGTGTACTGCAGGTAGGCGACGTCGCCGGGGTCGATCGGCTCGGGCGTCCAGTCGAGCGCCGCGTCCACCTCGTCCGCGACGACGACCTCGGCCGGCCGCCGGACGGATCCGCCCGCGAGGAACGAGCGCACGTGCGGCAGCGACGCGCTCGTGGTGATCACGACGTCGGGCTCGGCGTCCCGGTAGACGGCGAGGAGCCGGTCGCCGTGGCCCGGTAGGTCCGGGGAGAACAGCGGGACGCCGATGACGCGGGCGTACATGGCGCCGAGGAACGCGGTGACGTAGTGCAGGTCCTGCGGGGCGAGCAGCGCGACCCGCCGTCCGGGCTCGGTGGCCCGGCGGATGGCGGCGGCGATGCTGCGGGCGCGCCGGTCCAGCTCGCCCCAGGTCACGTCGGTCGCGACGCCGTCCGGGTCCGTCGTGTAGTCCATGAACGTGTAGGCGCGGTCGCCGGGGAAGTCCTTGGCGAACCGGGCGAGCCGCTCGATCAGCGGCGTGCGGTCGAGCGGGGGGAGGTCGGTCATGCTCGCTCTCCGGTGCTGGGGGCGGTCACGCGGCGGGCGGCGAGGCGCTCGTGGTCGGGCCAGCGGACGTCCCAGACCCAGCCGAGCCTCTCGAACACCCAGATGACGCGGGCGCTGATGTCGATCTGGCCCTTGAGGACGCCGTGCCGCGCGCAGGTCGGGTCGGCGTGGTGCAGGTTGTGCCAGGACTCCCCGAACGACGGGATCGCCAGCCACCACACGTTGCGGGCCCGGTCGCGCGTCCTGAAGTCCTCCTTGCCGAACACGTGGCAGATCGAGTTGATCGAGAACGTGATGTGGTCGCCGACGAAGACGCGCATCACCCCGCCCCAGAACAGCGCGGTGACGGCGCCGTGCCACGACCAGGTGAGCAGCGCGCCCAGCCCCATCGGGACGAGGAACGTCGACAGCACGATCAGGGCGTACACGGGGTCGAGGGACAGGAACCGGATGTCCCGGTCCTTGAGCAGGTCGGGCGCGTACTTACTGCGGGAGGTGCGCTCCTTGCCGAACAGCCAGCCCATGTGCGCGTGGTAGAGGCCCTTCGTGAGGCCCCACACGCCGGGTCCGTACGCCCAGGGCGAGTGAGGGTCGCCCTCCTGGTCGGCGTACTTGTGGTGGCGGCGGTGGTCGGCGACCCAGCGGACCACCGAGCCGTGCATGGCCTGCCCGCCGAGGATCGCGAGGGCGATCCGCAGCCACCGCTTGGCCTTGAAGCCGCCGTGGGTGAAGTGCCGGTGGTAGCCGACGGTGATCCCGATCGCGTTCAGCGGATACAGGAACGCGAAGATGGCCATGTCGGTCCAGCCGATCCCCCAGCCCCACAGGAAGGGGACGGCGCACAGCAGCCCGATGATGGGCCCGACCACGAACACCACGACCGCGACGCGCTCGGGGAACGGGACGGTGCCGGACAGGTCCGGCTGCGGGGTGCGGCTGCCGACGTCGGCGACGCCCGCTGTCATGTCACGACTCCTTCGATTCCGGGTTGCGACGACTGTGTCGCACCCGGCGCGACGCGCGGAATGAAGTCGTGTCACATGCCGGGGCGCCGCACTTAGCACTCAACTCAAGATCTGAGGATGTCGGCCACGTCCCGGATCCCGTCCCGGATCGCGCTCTCGGCGAGGTCGCCGAAGCCGAGGACGAGCCGCGGCGGATCGGCCGCGCCGGACGCCCGGTAGGTGCTCATCCCGTACAGGCCGACCGACCGCCTGCGCGCCTCGGCGACGACGCGCCGCTCGTCCGTCCCGCCGGGCAGGTGGGCGACGGCGTGGAAGCCGGCGGCCAGCCCGGTCAGCCGCACGGCGGGAGCGTGCTCGGCGAGGGCCGCCACGAGCGCCGCGCGGCGGCCCGCGTAGACGGGCCGCATCCGGCGCAGGTGCCGCCCGTAGCGGCCGGACTCGACGAGCGCGGCGAGCGCGAGCTGGTCGAGCACGGGCGAGCCGCGGTCGGCGAGCCGCTTCTCCTCCGCCACCGCGCGGGTCAGCGCGGGCGGGCACAGGATCCAGCCGAGCCGCACGGCCGGGGCCAGCGACTTGCTGACCGTCCCGAGGCCGATGACCCGGCCCGGCGCGAGCCCCTGCACCGACCCCACGGGCTCCCGGTCGTAGCGGAACTCGGCGTCGTAGTCGTCCTCGACGACGACCCCGTCCCGCTCGCACGCCCAGTCGGCGAGGGCGCGGCGCCGCTCGGGGGCCAGCACGACGCCGGTCGGCCACTGGTGCGCCGGGGTGACGACGACCGCGCGGGCGCCGCTCGCGTCGAGCGCGTCCACGTCGAGCCCGAGATCGTCCACCGGGACGGGCACCGCCTCGATCCCGGCGCGCTCCGCGGCGGCCATGGTGGCGCCGTCTCCGTAGCCGGGATCCTCGAACGCCACGCGGCGCACGCCCCGGCGGGCCAGAACGTGCAGGACGATGCCGAGCCCCTGGGCGAAGCCGCCGCAGACGACGATGTCCTCGGCCTCGGCTCCCTTCGCCGCCTTCGTGCCGCCGGACGGGTCGGTCGAGATCACGTTGCCCCGCGGCACGGTGTCGTTCGAATCGACCCGCTTGTCGACCTCGAA
>NZ_JBFARL010000288.1:0-7808 GCF_040674655.1 Actinomadura sp. NPDC049753
CGGCCGCGCCCGGGGCCGCGGTCCCGCCGGCGGGAGCCGGAGTCGCGGAGCGGCGGCGCCACAGCAGGAACCCGCCGCCGGCGGCCGCCACGGCCACCACCCCGGCGCCGCCGAGCACGTACGGCATGGGCGATCCGTCGTCCTTCGGGGGCTCGTATCCGGTGGCGGGAACGGTCGGCTGCGACTGGGCGAGCGTGCGCTCCTCCTGCTCCTGCTGCTTGACCGACGCCTCCGGCGCGGGCTTGCCGTTGTTGCCGCGCTTGCCGGGCTTCGGCGGCGCGTACTTCGACTCCGGGAGCGTCTGCACGAAGCGCAGCAGCGCCAGGTCGGGCTTGCCCTTGCTGCTCTTCACCGCCCCGTCGTAGATGGACTTCACCCGGGCTCCCGGCAGCGCCGTGGAGGACACCCGGAGCTGGTCGCCCGCCAGCACCGCGTAGGTGCCCTTGCGCTTCATCAGGCCCGGCAACTGGCCGAGGACCTGGCCGGGGTCGTTCCCGGGCGGCAGGATCGCGATGAAGACCGCGACGGACCGGCCCTGCGCGCTGCGGAGCAGCTCCTGCGCGCCGTCCGACTGGTAGTACTTGGCGTGGGAGTCGACGTAGTAGCCGCTCTCGCTGATGCCCTCGGCGACCGCGTCGAGGTCGACGCCCGCGAAGGCGGGCGCGGCGGTCATTCCGAACGCCGGCACGAGGGCCAGCGCCAGCGTCCCGGACGCGACGATGCGGCGGGAGAAGTGGTTCACGGAAGAGGCTCCTTCAACGCTGGGATGGCCATCGACATTACCGGCGCGACTTGGGGAAAGGTGGCCAAAGCCGGGGAATCGGCATGGCCGCGGTCAGATGCCGCGGCCCCGGGTGTGCAGGGCCAGCAGGACACGCTTGCCGGACACGACCCCCGACGCCACGGCCAGCGCGAACGGGACGCGGCGCTCGGCCGGGTTCGCCCTGAGGGCGCGCGCCGACCAGCGCAGCGCGTCCCTGCGGCGGCCCACGGTCGCGCAGCCGAAGGCGAGCTGCCCGTAGACGCGCCCGGCCGCGCCCGGCTCCTCGCCGATCTCCGGGTAGTGCTCCAGGAACCACTCCAGCGCGGCGACCTTCGTCTCCCACGCCTGGGCGTAGTAGGACGTCAGCCCCCACAGGACCCGGACGTACGGCTCGTCCACGTTCACCACCGGGTGGCGGCGGGCGGCGCGGAGCGCGAGGTCCCAGTCCTCGCCCTGGCTGCCGGGGATCGTCTCGTCCACCATGCCGATCTCGATGAGCGGTTCGCGGCGCGCCACGTAGGTGGAGGAGTGGACGCTCATCATCCGGTCGCGGATCAGGGCGTCGTAGGTCACCCGGCCCGTCCCGGCCAGCCGGGGCAGTTCCCGCCCGTCGAAGTCGATCAGGATGCCGGAGCTGCACAGCACGGCGTCCGGCTCGCTCTCCAGGGCCTTCACCTGCGCGGCGAGCTTGCCGGGCAGCCACAGGTCGTCGTCGTCGCAGAACGCGACCAGGTCGGTGTCGAGGGCGAGGATCCCGGAGTTGCGGGCGCCCGCCAGGCCCGGCGCCCGGGTGTTGCGGATCACCTCGACGCGGTCCCCCGCGAGGGACGGGTCGGGCTCGGCCCGGTCGAAGACGACGACCGCGCGCACCTCGCCCCCGTACTCCTGTGCCAGCACCGACTCCAGCGCGCGGCGCAGCAGCTCCGGCCGGTTGTGCGTGGGAAGCACGACTCCGACGGATGGGGGCATCCAGGGCCTGCCTTGTCGTAGGGGGTCGGGGGGACGCGGACCGGCGCCCGCCGCGGGGCCCGCCGGGCCCCGCGGCGGGCCGGGATCAGCGCGCGCCGGTGATCATTCCGGCGGCGACGGTGTTGTTGGTGGCCTCGTCGATCAGGATGAAGCCGCCGGTGAGGCGGTTGCGGCCGTAGTCGTCGACGAACAGCGGCTGCGTCACCCGCAGCGAGACGCGGCCGATCTCGTTCAGGCCGAGGGAGGCCGCCTGCTCGTCGCGGTGCAGCGTGTTGACGTCCAGCCGGTAGTGCAGCTGCTTCACCATCGCCTTCGCGGTGCGGGTCGTGTGCTTGATGACCAGCTTCGAGCGCGGGGTGAGGGTGCGGTCCGGGGTCATCCAGCAGACCATCGCGTCGATGTCCTGCGCGACCTCGGGCCGGTTGTTCGGACGGGCGATCATGTCGCCGCGGGAGATGTCGATGTCGTCGGCGAGGCGCAGCGTCACCGACATCGGCGCGAACGCCTCATCGACCGGCCCGCCCGGCCCGTCGATATGGGTGATCGTCGTGGTCAGCCCGGACGGCAGGTGCACCACCTCGTCGCCCGGCTTCAGCACGCCGCCCGCGACCTGGCCCGCGTAGCCGCGGTAGTCGTGCAGGTCGGGGTCGGTGGACGCGTGCGGGCGGACCACGTACTGCACCGGGAACCGCACGTCGATCAGGTTGCGGTCGGAGGCGATGTGCACGTGCTCCAGGTGGTGCAGCAGCGACGAGCCCTCGTACCACGGCATGTTCACGCTGCGCTCGACGACGTTGTCGCCGTGCAGCGCCGAGATCGGGATGAACGTCAGGTCCGTGACCTCCAGCTTGGAGGCGAACGCCGTGAACTCGTCCACGATCCGCTCGTACACGCCCCGGTCGTAGTCGACCAGGTCCATCTTGTTGATCGCCACGACCAGGTGCGGGACCTGCAGGAGCGTGGTGAGGAACGCGTGCCGGCGCGACTGCTCCAGGATGCCCTTCCGGGCGTCCACCAGGATGATCGCCAGGTCGGCGGTGGAGGCGCCGGTCACCATGTTCCGGGTGTACTGGATGTGCCCCGGCGTGTCGGCGATGATGAACTTGCGGCGCGGCGTCGCGAAGTACCGGTACGCCACGTCGATGGTGATGCCCTGTTCCCGCTCGGCCCGCAGGCCGTCGGTCAGCAGCGCCAGGTTCGTGTACTCCTCGCCGCGGTCGGCGCTGGTCTTCTCGACCGACTCCAGCTGGTCCTCGAAGATCGACTTGGAGTCGAACAGCAGCCGGCCGATCAGCGTGGACTTGCCGTCGTCGACGCTGCCGGCGGTGGCGAACCGCAGGAGGTCCATCTGCTTGGCCGGCCGGGCCTCGGCCGGCCGGTCCCCGGCGAGCCGGTCGTTCGCGCTGGCCATCAGAAGTAGCCCTCCTTCTTGCGGTCCTCCATCGCGGCCTCGCTGGTGCGGTCGTCGGCGCGGGTCTGGCCGCGCTCGGTGATCCGCGTCGCCGCGATCTCCTCGATCACCTCGTCGAGCGTCACCGCGTTCGACTTCACCGCGCCCGTGCAGGACGCGTCGCCGACCGTCCGGTACCGGACGGTCGCCGCGAACTCGGGCTCGTCGTCGCCGCGGTTCGCGAAGCCCGTCTCGGCGTCCAGGAGCAGCCCGTCGCGCTCGAACACCTGCCGGGTGTGCGCGAAGTAGATCGGCGGGAGTTCGAGCTCCTCGCGGCGCACGTAGTCCCAGATGTCGAGCTCGGTCCAGTTCGACAGCGGGAACACCCGGACGTGCTCACCCTGCACGATCTTGGTGTTGAACAGGTTCCACAGCTCCGGGCGCTGGTTCTTGGGGTCCCACTGCCCGAACTCGTCCCGGAAGGAGACCACGCGCTCCTTCGCGCGGGCCTTCTCCTCGTCGCGGCGCGCGCCGCCGAACGCCGCGTCGAACTGGTGCTCCTCGATGGCGTCCAGCAGCGGGGTGATCTGCAGCCTGTTGCGGGACGCCCGGCGGCCCTTCTGCTCCACCACCCGGCCGCTGTCGATCGCGTCCTGCACCGACGCCACGATCAGCCGGACGCCGAGCTCCGCCACCCGGCGGTCCCGGAACTCGATCACCTCCGGGAAGTTGTGGCCGGTGTCGACGTGCATGACCGGGAACGGGATCGGGGCGGGCCAGAACGCCTTCTGGGCCAGGCGCAGCATGACGATGCTGTCCTTGCCGCCGGAGAACAGCAGCACCGGCCGTTCGAACTCGGCCGCCACCTCCCGGAAGATATGGATCGACTCGGCTTCGAGGACGTCCAGCTGAGACAGTAGGTAATCGCAACGCTGCATGCTATGGGGCTCTTTCCACGCTGTTCTGGCAGAGGCAACCGGTGGCACGGGGACGGGCGCATGCCTTCCCACCGGATCGAAACGCCGGCCGCGCCGGTTCAGTCCCGTCCTGGGGACGGACTGGTCAGGGCAGCGCGCCGCTCACTTCCCGAATGCCGGTCAGCAGCGTTGACGCCGACATGGGATGGCACACCAGGATATCCGGCAGCCGGGGGTCCTCACGGTTGTAGCGCAGCGGCGACCCGTCGATCCGGGACGCGTGCGCCCCGGCGCCGAGCGCGACGGCCGCCGGTGCCGCCGAATCCCACTCGTACTGGCCGCCCGCGTGCACGTAGGCGTCCACCTCGCCGAGCAGCACCGCGGAGATCTTCGCCCCCGCCGACCCGATCGGCACCAGCTCCACGTCCGGCTCGATCACCTCCGCCAGCCGCCGGACGAACTCCGGCGGCCGCGTGCGGCTCACGGCGATGCGCAGCTTCCCCGCGTCCGGCGCCGGGACGTGCAGCGGCACCTCGCGGGGCGGCGGCGCCCCGGCGGACCCGTTCCCGGCGGTGACGGGGTCGGGGTCGGAGAGGTCCGTCCGGACGAGCGAGGCGCCGCCCACCGCGTCCGTGCGGAGCGTCAGGCCCTGCGCCGGCAGCGCGACGGCGCCGGCCGCCAGGCGGCCGGGTCCGGACGCGTCGCGCTCCCACAGCGCCACGTGCACGGCCCAGTCGCGGCGGCCCTCCTCGGAGAACTCGCGGGTGCCGTCCAGGGGGTCCACGATCCACACGCGGGAGGCGGTGAGCCGCTCCGCGTCGGCGGTGTTGCGGGTCGGTGCGCGGTCGTCGCCCTTGGACCGCTTCCCGGCGACCGAGGACCGCCCCTCCTCGGACAGGACGGCGTCACCGGGACAGCGCTCGGCCAGCGCCGCCATCAGGTACTCGTGCGCCCGCAGGTCGCCGGTGTCCTTCAGGGCCCTCGCGTCCGCGAAGCCCGTCTCGTCCCGCACGCCCAGCAGCAGCCGGCCCGCCGTCCCGGCGAGCTCGGCCGCGAGCGAATGATCGTCTCTGGCCCCTGGCTCGGTCATCTGAGATCACATTCCCGACTCGACTGGTCTGCTCGGTCTACTTTCTCATGCGGCCCGCACCGGCCACGGGACGAGGTCTCGCTCAGCGGCCCGCCGCCGCGGCGGCGGGCACTCAGTACGCGCCGGAGCCCCGGAAGACGGCCGACCAGGTCTTCCACATGATCTGCAGGTCCAGGGCGAGGGACCAGTTGTCCACGTACCGCAGGTCGAGGCGGACCGACTCCTCCCACGACAGGTCCGAGCGGCCGCTCACCTGCCACAGGCCGGTCAGGCCCGGCTTGACGACCAGCCGGCGGTAGACGTCCCCGCCGTACTGGGCGACCTCGTCCGGAAGCGGCGGCCGCGGCCCCACCAGCGACATCTCGCCCCGCAGCACGTTGAACAGCTGCGGCAGCTCGTCCAGCGAGTACCGGCGCAGCCGGCGCCCCACCCGCGTCACCCGCGGGTCCTGCCTGATCTTGAACAGCACGCCGTCGTGGTCGTTGGCGGCCAGCAGCTCCAGCCGGCGCGCCTCGGCGTCGGCGACCATCGTGCGGAACTTCAGCACCGTGAACTCCCGGCCCCCGCGCCCGACGCGCGTCTGCCGGAACAGCACCGGGCCCTCCCCGGACATCTTGATCAGGACCGCGATCAGCAGCAGCAGCGGGCTCAGCGCCACGATCCCGCCGAGCGCCGCCACCCGGTCGACCAGGCCCTTGAGGACCTTGCGGCCGCCGTCCAGCTCCGGGTGCTCCACGTGCAGCAGCGGCAGGCCCGACACCGGGCGGATCGAGATCCGCGGACCGGTCACGTCCATCAGCGCGGGCGCCACGACCAGCTCGACGTCGTTGCGCTCGATCTGCCACGCCAGCCGGCGCAGCGCCACCCCGTCCATCTCCGGGCACGCCAGCACGGCCACCGAGTCGGCGCCGATCCGGTCGGCGACCGCCGCCGCCTGGCCGAAGTCGCCCAGCACCGGGACGCCCTCCACCTCGGCGACCGCGTCCTCGCCCGCCGCGAGCGCGGGCGGCAGGCACACGGCCACGATGTCCATGCCGTGGTAGCGCTTCTTCTGCAGCAGCCGGATCAGGTCGGACACCGACGTGCGGTGCCCGACGGCGACGACCCGCCGCATGCACTCGCCGTGCCACCGCTTCTTGTGCAGCCACTTGCGCAGCCGGTACCGCGCCAGAAGCGCCAGGAACGTCCCGAGGGGCAGCGCCATCACCACGTAGCCGCGCGCGACGTCGGTCTTGGTGGCGTACGCCACGATCGCGACCACCGCCGTCAGGATGAACCCGGCGCGCAGCACCCGGTGGAACTCCTCGTACCCGACGCCCACGTACCGCGGCTGGTACGCGCGGCAGAGCATCAGCGCCGGAACCCACACCACCGGCAGGGCCACGGTCAGCACCACGTACGGCGCGTCCAGCTCCGTCGGGACGCCCGGGAACCTGAGCACGAAGGCGATCACACCGGCCATCAGCATGCTGGTGAAGTCGAGAACCCTCGCGATCCGCCGGTAGGAGCGGCTCCAGTTCTGCGACGCCGCGCGCTCGTGCTCATGGCGGATCGATGACTCGGCCTGAACCTTGTCAACGACGGCCATAAATCACTCACCAATCCTGTGTAACGCGCGCCCCGTCAGCGCGATTCACACCGAAGACGGCTGAACGTCGCCCGAGGTTCACATTGAACCTGAACCTCGATCGGCCTGCATCTTACGGTCGCTTTGCCGTGGTCACGGACGGAACGCGGTCATCACTTGGACAACGCGCCCGAACCGGCCCGGCCGCACACGAAAATGGCGCCACTGCGCCTTGATCACAGCCGTTCACCGATCGTGAGGCCGGATGCGGTCACCCGACCGAATGCATCCGGTCACCCCGGGTGAACGGATTTTCGCCCGACACCGTTAGTTATGCGACAGTGACGCAATTACAGGGCCGAAAAGGCAGGTCTCACTCGATTCGGTCCGGCTCGCCGCCCGGCGCGACGGCGATCCGGTCAACCCGCGTGGAACGTGTTCTGCGCGGCGGCCAGCCCCTCGGTCAGCAGCGCCTCGACCGCGTCCGCCGCACGGTCCACCTCGAAGTCGAGCTCCTTGCGCTCCACCGCGGAGAAGTCCTTCAGCACGAACGCCGCCGGGTCCATACGCCCCGGGGGCCGCCCCACTCCGAACCGCACGCGCGGATACTCCTTCGCACCCAGCGACCGGGTGACGGACCGCAGCCCGTTGTGGCCGTTGTCACCGCCGCCCTGCTTCAACCGCACCGCCCCGAAGGGGATGTCCAGCTCGTCATGGACGACGACCACCCGCTCCGCCGGCACCTTGTAGAAGTCGCTCAGCCCCTTCACCGGACCGCCCGACTCGTTCATGAAGGTGCGCGGCTTCGCCAGCACCACCCGCTTCCCCGACAGCCGGCCTTCCAGCACGTCCGCCCGCGCCCGGTGCGACTTGAACCTGCCTCCGGCGCGCGCCGCCAGGACGTCCAGCACCATGAACCCCGCGTTGTGGCGGTTCTTCGCATACGACGGCCCCGGGTTGCCCAGGCCCACCACGAGCCAGAGATCCGCGTCCACCCGCACTCCTCACACGCGAGCACGGCCCCCGCCGGTGCGCGCACCCGCGGGGGCCGTGGAAGTACCCTGCGGCACGCCGTCCGGGGCGGCCGCGCGCCGGGCCGCCGAGGCCCGGCG
>NZ_JBFARL010000289.1:0-7807 GCF_040674655.1 Actinomadura sp. NPDC049753
GCTCGCCTGCCCGCTCGGCCTCGGCCTCGCCGCCGCGGGACTCTCCCCGTCCGTCGCCGTCCTCGCCGCGGCCGCGTTCGCCGCCGGGCTGTTCGTCGGCCCGACGCTGACCACCGCCTACCTGATCGCCGACGCCGACGCGCCGCCCGGCGCCCGGACGCGCGCCGTCGCCTGGGTCAACACCGCGCTGAACCTCGGCGCGGCCGGCGGCACCGCCGCCACGGGCGCGGCCCTGGACGCGCTGCCGCTCCCGGCCTGCTACGCCGTCGCCGCGGCCCCGGCCGTCCTCGTCCCCCTCGTCCTGCTCGCCTTGCCGAAACGGCAACGCAGTTCGCCTCCGGGCGGGGTCACCGCGCACGATCGAAGCATGGACGACACCACCACCCACCAGCAGTACTGGGACTCCCGCTACGGCGAACACCACCACATGTGGAGCGGCGAGCCCAACGCCGTCCTCGTGCAGGAGGCCGCCGACCTGGAGCCCGGAACCGCCCTGGACCTCGGATGCGGCGAGGGCGCCGACGCCGTCTGGCTCGCGCGCCGCGGCTGGCGCGTCACCGCCGTCGACATCTCCGGCGTGGCGCTCGAACGCGCCGCCGGCCACGCCGAGGAGGCCGGCGTCGCCGACCTCGTCGAGTGGCAGCGCCGCGACCTGGCCGTCTCGTTCCCCGAGGGGTCCTACGACCTGGTCTCGGCGCAGTTCCTGCACTCCCCCGCCGACATGCCGCGCGAGGAGGTCCTGCGGGCCGCCGCGGCCGCCGTCGCGCCCGGCGGGATCCTGCTCGTCGTCGGGCACGCCGGGCCCCCGCCGTGGGACCCGGACGCGCACCCGGGAGTGCACCTGCCCACGCCCGACGAGGTCTTCGAGTCGCTCGCCCTGCCGGAGGACGAGTGGGAGGTCCTGCGCAGCGACGAGCACGAACGGGTCCAGACCGCACCCGACGGACGCACCATGACCCGCACCGACAACGCCCTCAAGCTGCGGCGCCGGGCGCGGTGACCCGCGCGGCCGCCGCCGTCACCGGGAGGTCCGCTCCATCAGCGCGGTGAACTCCTCCAGGGAGATCTTGCCGTCCCGGTTGGCGTCGGCGGCCACGACCACCTCGACGGCGCGGGTCTCGGTGATGTCCTGCCCGAGCCGGGTCATCAGGTTCTTCAGCTCCGCCGTCGAGATGTAGCCGTCGCCGTCCACGTCCACCAGCTCGAAGGTCGCCCGGTAGTCGTTCACGTCCGCCATGCTCGTGCTCCCTCGCTGATCGATTGCGGCGCCGACGCTAGCAGTCCTGACACCGCCCCCGCCCTTTACGCAGTAAGGTCAAATCGGGCGGCGCGGTCGGCCATAATCGGACGGGTGCGGCGCTCGTACGAATTCCTCGACCATCGCGGCCCGATCCCCTTCGCCCACCGAGGCGGCGCGGCCGGACGCCCGGAGAACTCGATGGCCGCGTTCCAGCGCGCCACCGACCTCGGCTACCGCTATCTGGAGACCGACGCCCACGCCACCGCCGACGGCGTCGTGGTCGCCTTCCACGACCGCACCCTCGACCGGGTCACCGACCGCACCGGCGCCATCGCCCGGCTCCCCTACGCCGAGGTCGCCAAGGCCCGCATCGGCGGCACCGAGCCCATCCCCCGCCTCGAGGACGTCCTCGGCTCCTTCCCCGAGGCGCGCGTCAACATCGACCTGAAGGACGCCCCCGTCATCGGGCCGCTCGCCGAGACGCTGCGCCGCACCGGCGCGTGGAACCGCGTGTGCATCACGTCGTTCTCCACCCGCCGGCTGGCGCAGATGCGCGCGCGGCTCCCCATGTTCACCGACCGCGAGGTGTGCATGGCGCTCGGCCCCCGCGGCCTGATGGCGCTGCGCGCCAAGTCCATCGGGGGCCCCACCGCCAAGCTCGTCCGCCTCGCCGCCACCGGCGTCGCCTGCGCCCAGGTGCCCTACGGCCTCGGCCCCGTCCCCTTCGTCACCGAGGCGTTCATCGACCACGCCCACCGGCTCGGGCTGCAGGTCCACGCCTGGACGGTCAACGACGCCGCCACCATGAAGCGCCTCCTGGACCTCGGCATCGACGGCATCATGACCGACGAGCTGGTCACCCTCCGCGACGTGATGGCCTCGCGCGGCCTGTGGCCGCAGGAGACCCCGCCGCCCGCCCCGTCCTGACCCGCGCTCACCCGGCGACGCGGGCCAGGTCGGCGCGCAGCCGCGGAACGCCCGTGAAGTGCACGGCCCGGATCCCGAGCATCCTGGCCGCCCGCACGTTCTCCTCGCGGTCGTCCACGAACACCACCTCGCCCGGGGCCGCGCCGAGCCGGCCGGTCAGCTCGTGGAAGATCTCCGGCGCGGGCTTGGCCAGCCCCAGGTCGGCGCTGTAGAGCCGGTGCCGGAACAGCGACGCCCAGGGCCGCCCGTCCACCATGCGGGCCAGCTCGACGGGCGCGTTCGACAGCAGGGCGAGCGGCGTGCCGCGCCCGGCCAGCTCCCTCAGCAGCGCGACGGTGTCCTCGTTGACGTGCGCCCACGTGCGGACGTCCAGGGCCACCAGCACGTGGACCAGGTCGTCGTCCAGCGGCACGCCCAGCTCACCGCACACCTCCCGCCAGAACTCCTCGGCGGTCACGGCGCCCAGGTCGTAGGGCTGCCGGTGCGCCCAGTACACCGGCCAGAACCGCGCGGGCGGTGCCGCCACCGTCTCGGGCAGCAGCGCCCCGGCGCCCACGGGCGGGGACGCGCTGATCACACCGGCGTAGTCGAAGACGATCCATGGCATGGCGGCTCCTCAGGTCTCGATTGACTATCTAACACCGAACCTGATTGATTGAACACATGGAAAGTTCGAAACGGGTGGACATGCTCATCGAGCGGTTGCGAACCACCGAGCGCGTGAGCGTGACGGACCTGGCCGACGAGACCGGCGCGTCGGAGATGACCATCCGGCGCGACCTCGACGTGCTCGCCGAGCGGGGCGTGCTGCGCCGGGTGCGGGGCGGCGCGGTGAGCCTGCTGCTGCGCGGCGAGGCGATGCCCTTCGCCGTGCGCGAGCACGAGGCGGCCGAGACCAAGCGGCGGATCGCCGCCGAGGTCGACGCGCTCCTCGCCGACGGCGAGGCCGTCGTCCTGGACGCCGGGACCACCGCCCTGACCGTCGCCCGCACGATCGCCGGGCGGCGGCTCACCGTCGTCCCCCTGGACCTGCACGCCGCCAACGCCCTCAGCGGGGCCGCGCAGATCCGGCTGCTGGTCCCCGGCGGGCGGACCACGCCCGGGGCGCTGGCCTTCACCGGGCCGCTCGCCGAGGCGTCGCTCGCCGCGCTGCGCGTGGACACCGCCGTCCTCGGCGTGTGCGGGCTGTCGGCCGAGCACGGGCTGACGGCGCACGACCTGGACGAGGTCCCGGTCAAGCGCGCGGCGATCGCGGCGGCCCGCCGCACGGTCGCGGTGTGCGACGGCGCCAAGTTCGGCCGCAGCGGCCTCGGCCTCGTCTGCCCGGCCACCGCCCTCGACATGGTGATCACCGACCGGTCCGCCCCCGGCCCCGCCGTCGCACGGCTGCGGGACGCCGGCGTGGACGTCAGGCTCGTATGACCGGCGCCGCCGCCGGGACGGGCGGATCGCCGCGGGCGGCCCGGCTCGCCACCTTCGCCTACTTCACCCTGGCCGGTTTCCTGCTGGGAATGTGGATCGTCCATATCCCGCCCATCGAGCACCGGACGGGGATCGACCACGCGGTGCTCGGACGGGTCCTGCTGCTCCTCGGCGCGGGCGCGGTCGTCGGGATGCGGGTCGCGGGCCCCCTCACCGACCGCGCCGGCGCCCGCAGGGTGGTGCCGCTCAGCGCCGCGGCCGCCGGCGCCGCGGTGGTCCTGCCGGGCCTGGCGACCGGCGCCTGGACCCTCGGCGCGGCGCTGCTGCTCCTCGGCGCCGCCCACGGAGCGCTGGACGTCGCCATGAACGCCCACGCCGTCCAGGTCGAGCGCGGCTACGGAAGGCCCGTCATGGCCGCCTTCCACGCGGCCTTCTCCCTCGGGGGCGTCCTGGCCGCCCTGGCCGGAGCCCGGACGCTCACCTGGGGCTGGAGCCCGGCGGCGACCTTGGGCATGGTGGCGATCCTGAGCACGGCCGCGGGCGCGGCGGCCGCTCCCGCGCTGCTGCGGTCCGGTGGAACGCCGGACGCCGCCGCCCCGCCGGCGCGCCGCCGGACGCCCCGCCGGATCCGGGGGCTGGCCGTCCTCGCCTTCATGATCATGCTGTGCGAGGGGGTGGCCAACGACTGGAGCGTGCTCCACCTGCGCGATCTGGGCGCGTCGCCCGGCACCGCGGCGCTCGCGTTCGGGGCCTTCTCCGCCGCCATGACCGGCGGGCGCCTGCTGGCCGACCGGCTCGCCGCGCGCTTCGGCCCGGTGGCCGTCCTCCGCAACGGCACCGCCCTGGCCGCGGCCGGCCTGACGGTGGCGGCGCTGTCGCCCTGGGCGGCGCCGGCCCTCGCAGGCTGGGCCGTGCTCGGGGCGGGGCTGTCGGGGGCGGTCCCCCAGCTGTTCAGCGCGGCGGGCCACCACGACCGGGAGTCCTCGGGCGCCAACGTCTCCCGCGTGGCCGGGCTCGGCTACCTCGGGATGCTCGCGGGGCCGGCCGTCATCGGCCCGCTCACCCGCGTCGTGCCGCTCGGCCTCACACTGTTCCTGCCGGTGGCGCTGTGCGTCGTCGCGGCCGCGGCGGCGCGGCTCGTGCGCCCCGGGCCCGGCGCCGGCGCCGGTCTGCGCACCGGTCGCGAGACCGAGGTCAGCGCCTGAAGCCGGGCGGGCGGTACTCGGCCGCGATGCGCATCGGCGGCTGCGGCTGCCGCTCGGGGCGTTCGGCGGGCCGCGACGGCTGCCCCGGCGGGACGGTCCCGCCGACCTGCAGGTCGGCGCGCTGGGCGCGGACCGCCTCCAGGAGTTCCAGATCCTCTGGAGAGACCAGCGCGGCCATCACCCTGCCCCGCCGCGTGAGCTTGACGGGCTCGCCGGTGTAGGCGACCCGGTTCACCAGATCCGCGAACTGGGCGCGTGCTTCGGTCACCGGAACATCCACGTGATTCATCGTATAGCGAAACACCCCGCCCCCCTCTGGCCCTCCCGCTGGCACTGGAATACTGTCCGTACGTAGTGTACGAAACGTACAGATGATCAAGGAGGCTCGGATGGACGGCGCACCGTGGCGAGAGGACGGCCGACGGCCGGCGGAGACGTTCACCGGCAGGTCGTGGGCACGCGTGGACGAGATGACGCGACCGGCGGACGCGCAGCTGTTCGAGCGGCTGCTGGCGCGGCGGATCGTGTTCCTCGGCAGCGAGATCGACGACGGGGTCGCCAACCGGACCAACGCGCAACTGCTGCTGCTCGCGGCGCAGGACGCCCGGCGCGACATCACGATCTACATCAACTCCCCCGGCGGCGTCGTGGACGCCGGGATGGCGATCTACGACATGATGCAGTTCGTCCCGAACGACATATCCACGGTCGCGATGGGCATGGCCGCCTCCATGGGACAGACGCTGCTGTGCGCGGGGACCCGGGGCAAGCGGTACGCCCTGCGGCACGCGCGCGTGATGATGCACCAGCCGCACGGCGGCATCGGCGGCACGGCGTCCGACATCAGGATCCAGGCGGAGCAGTCGCTGTACCTCAAGCGGACCCTGGCGGAGCGGACGGCGTTCCACACCGGGCAGCCGCTGGAGCGGATCGAGGCCGACGGGGACCGCGACGCGTGGTTCACGGCCGAGCAGGCCCGCGACTACGGCTTCGTCGACCACGTCATCGACAGCACCGACCGGGTGGGCACATGACACGCGCGGAACGGCGCTCCCTCGTCCCCCAGTTCGAGGAGCGCACCGGCCAGGGCCGCAAGGAGACCGACCCCTACAGCAAGCTGTTCGAGGAGCGCATCGTGTTCCTCGGCACGCCGGTGGACGACACCAGCGCGGACGACGTCACGGCGCAGATGCTGACGCTGGAGGGCATGGATCCCGACCGGCCCATCGCCCTCTACATCAACTCGCCGGGCGGGTCGGTCACCGCGATGCTGGCGATCTGCGACACCATGCGCTACGTGCGGCCCGAGATCGAGACGACCTGCGTCGGGCAGGCCGGGTCGGCCGCGGCGATCCTGCTGGCGGCGGGCTCGCCGGGGCGCAGGCAGGCGCTGCCGGGCGCCCGGATCCTGCTGCACGAGCCGGCGATCGACGTGGCCCAGGGCGCCGCCACCGACCTGGAGATCCAGGCGCGGGAGGTGCTGCGGCTGCGCGAGCAGACCGAGGCGATCCTGGCCGAGGCCACCGGGCACGACCCCGCGACCGTCCGCCGCGACCTGGAGCGCGACCGCTACTTCACCGCCGCCGAGGCCAAGGACTACGGGCTCATCGACGCGGTGCTCACGTCCCGTCACTAGCGCGCCAGCCGCGTGTTCCCCGCCGGCGGCCGGGGACGACCGCAAACAGCAGGGTTGGATCACCCCGGGCGGGGGAATCTTGTCACGGTGTTCAGCGTTGGTCAGGGCAAGACCGCAAGCCGTCTGGGAGGCACGTGACGATGGCCGAGCGCGCACTTCGCGGCACCCGACTCGGAGCGACGAGCTACGAGAACGATCGCAACACCGATCTGGCCCCTCGCCAAGAGGTGGACTACACCTGCACCAAGGGCCACCGGTTCACCGTGACGCTCGCAGCCGAGGCCGAGGTGCCGATCACCTGGGAATGCCGCAGCTGCGGCGCCACGGCCCTGCGGGTCGACGGCGAGCTGCCCCAAGCCAAGAAGGGAAAGCCGCCGAGGACCCACTGGGACATGCTCATGGAGCGCCGCACGCTGGAAGACCTGGAGGAGGTCCTGGCCGAACGCCTGGAGATCCTGCGCGCGGGGCGCAGGAAGTCCGCGTGAGCGGCTGACAGATCTCGACGCGAGGGCCCGTACCGGCGGGGGTGCGGGCCTTCGCCATGCCCGGCGGCCTTCGCGCCGCCGGTCCTTCGCCCCGCCGGGCCCGGGGTACCCCTCACCGGCCCGAGCGTGGCAGCACCAGTCCGCTCTCGTAGGCGGCGACGACCGCCTGGACGCGGTCGCGCAGCCCGAGCTTGCGCAGGATCCGGCTGACGTGGGTCTTGACCGTCTCCTCCCCCACGACCAGCCGGCCGGCGATCTCGGCGTTGGACAGGCCCGCGGCGACCAGGCGCAGCACGTCGGTCTCGCGCGGCGTCAGCGCGTCCAGGGCGGGCCCCGTCGACGGCGGGCGCGGCCGCAGCCGCGCGAACTCCCCGATGAGGCGGCGGGTGACCGCCGGGGCCAGCAGCGCCTCCCCCGCGGCGACGACCCGGACGGCGTCGAACAGCCGCTCGGCCGTGACGTCCTTGAGCAGGAACCCGCTGGCGCCCGCGACGAGGGCGTCGTAGACGTGCTCGTCCAGGTCGAACGTGGTCAGCATCAGGACCCTCGGCGGGTCTGGCTCGGCGGTGACGCGGCGCGTGGCCTCGATGCCGTCCATGACCGGCATCCGCACGTCCATCAGCACGACGTCGGGACGGTGGTCGCGGCACACCCGGACCGCGGCGGCGCCGTCGCCCGCCGTCGCCACGACCTCCAGATCGGGCTGGGTGCCCAGCAGGGCCCCGAATCCGGCGCGGACGACCTCCTGGTCGTCGGCCACCGCGACGCGGACGCTCACGGCTCCTCCCCCAGCGGCAGTGTCGCCTCCACCAGGAGCGGATCCGATAGTCTTACAGACAGATTTGTTCTGTCGAGGTGGGGGCGGGATGGGGCCACTCCAGCCGGGGGATCC
>NZ_JBFARL010000290.1:0-7726 GCF_040674655.1 Actinomadura sp. NPDC049753
GCGCGGAGATCGCCCGCCCGTAGGTGGAGTGGCTGTGCGCGGCCGCCACCACGTCCGGGCGCGCCTGGTGCACCTGCGAGTGCGCGGGGGTGGGCGACGCCCGCCCGCGCGGCGGCTCTCAGTGGTCGGTCAGTGCTCGCCCGCCGGCTCGGCGCCCGCGCCCGTGAGGGAGCGGACCTCGATCTCGGCGTACTTGGCCGCGTTGAACTCCTTGCTGAGCAGCGTCCCGATCCAGCCGCACAGGAAGCCGAACGGGATGGAGATGATCCCGGGGTTCTCCAGCGGGAACCAGCTGAAGTCGGAGTCGGTGAACAGGGCCTTCTCCGAGCCCGACACGACCGGCGAGAACGCCACCAGGAAGATGGCCGAGCCGAGGCCGCCGTAGATGGCGGAGACGGCGCCGGTGGTGTTGAACCGCTTCCAGAACAGGCTGTACAGGATCGCGGGCAGGTTCCCCGACGCCGCGACCGCGAAGGCGAGGGCGACCAGGAACGCCACGTTGAGGCGCTGGGCGTAGATGCCGAGGACGATCGCCACGGCGCCGATCACGAACGCGGAGATGCGGGCGACGCGCACCTCGTCCCGCTCCGACGCCTTGCCCTTCTTGAACACGTGGGCGTACAGGTCGTGGGAGAACGAGGAGGACGAGGCGAGCGTGAGGCCCGCCACGACCGCCAGGATCGTCGCGAACGCGACCGCCGCGATGACCGCGAGCAGGATCGTCCCGCCCGCGTCCCCGAAGACGATCTCGCCGATGCGCTGGGCGAGCTGCGGGGCGGCGGTGTTGCCGGCCGGGTTGGCCTTGGCGATCTCCTTGGACCCGACGAGCGCGGCGGCGCCGAAGCCGAGGACCAGGGTGAGCAGGTAGAACACGCCGATGATGCCGATGCCCCACAGCACCGACTTGCGGGCGTCGCGGGCGGTCGGGACGGTGTAGAAGCGGATCAGGATGTGCGGCAGCCCGGCGGTGCCGAGGACCAGCGCGAGACCGAGGCTGATCAGGTCGAGCTTGCCTTCCAGGCCCTGCTTCTCGGTGGCGTAGCGCAGCCCCGGCTCCAGGAACTCGCCGCCCTTGCCGCTCTGGTCGGCGGCGTCGTTCAGCAGGCTGGACAGGTTGAACCCGAACTTGCCCAGCACCAGCAGCGTGATGAGGGTGGCGCCCGTCATCAGCAGCACGGCCTTGACGATCTGCACCCAGGTGGTGCCCTTCATCCCGCCGAACACCACGTACACGATCATCAGCACGCCGACCAGCGCGATCGTCGCGCCCTTGGCGAAGTCGCTGGTGAAGCCGAACAGCAGCGACACCAGCGCGCCCGCGCCGACCATCTGCGCCAGCAGGTAGAAGATCGACACGACGATGGTGGAGACGCCGGCGGCGGTGCGGACCGGGCGGGGGCTCATCCGGAACGCCAGCACGTCCGCCATCGTGAAGCGCCCGGAGTTGCGCAGCAGCTCGGCGACGAGCAGCAGCGCCACCAGCCACGCGACGAGGAACCCGATCGAGTACAGGAACCCGTCGTAGCCGTACAGGGCGATCAGCCCGGCGATGCCGAGGAACGACGCGGCGGACATGTAGTCGCCGCCGATCGCCATGCCGTTCTGCGCGCCGGAGAACGACCGCCCGCCCGCGTAGAAGTCGGTGGCGTTGCGGGTGTTGCGGCTCGCCCACACGGTGATCGCCAGGGTGGCCGCCACGAAGACCAGGAACAGGATGATCGACAGGGTCTCGTTGCTCACTTGGCCTCCTCCGCGGCCGGGGCGGACTCCGCCTCGATCTGGGCGCGGATCGCGTCGGAGACGGGGTCGAGGCGGCGCTCGGCGTGCCGCGCGTACAGGTAGGCGATGAGGAAGGTGGAGACGAACTGCAGCAGCCCGAACACCAGGGCGACGTTGACGGCCCCGAACAGCTCGGTGCCCATGAAGTCGCGCGCCCACCCGGACAGGACGACGTACAGCAGGTACCAGCTGAGGAACGCCGCGGTCATCGGGAACACGAATCGGCGGAATCTTCGCCGGAGTTCCTGGAACTCCGTGGTGCCCTGGAACCGTTCATAGACGGTGCCGGGGGCGCTCTTGTCGACGGACACGCCCACCCCTCCTCGGTTGTGACGCCGGTCACGCGCAACCGTAAAGATCCTGCTGGGAGCGGACGAGGGGTCGGGGGCAGGGCTGCGACCAGCCGCCGTTCACCGTCGGCCAAAGGCCGCCCTCGTCGCCGAACGGTCGCTCTCGCGCGACGAACGGTCACACCCGCTTGGGCCGCCACGTGCCCCGGTCGACGTCGAGGGACTCCGGGGTGTGCAGCCGCACCATCATCCGCGCGACGCCGCGCGGGACCCGTCCGGGCGTGCACAGCGACACCAGGATCATGACGGTGAACGCGATCGGGACCGTCCAGGCCGCGGGCTGGGCGAGCAGCGCGCCGAGCAGCCCGGACGGCGGCCCTGCGGCGATCGTCACCACCACCGCGGTGCCCGCGAGCGCGCCGCCGAGGACGAGCCCGGCGAGGGCGCCCGGCACGGTGAGCCGCCGCCACCAGACGCCGAGGACGAGCAGCGGGCAGAACGTGGACGCGGCGACGGCGAACGCCAGCCCGACGACGTCCGCGACGGCGAGGGACCGGGCCGCGATCGCCAGCCCCAGCGGGACGGCGAGCGCGAGCAGCGTCCCGGCGCGGAACGAGCGGACGCCGCCGCGCAGGATGTCCTGCGCCAGCACCCCGGCCACCGACACGGTGATGCCGGACGACGTCGACAGGAACGCCGCCACCGCCCCGCCCGTCACCAGCGCCCCCAGCAGGTCGCCGCCGAGGCCGCCGATGAGCCGTCCGGGCAGGGTGAGGACGACGGCGTCGGCCCTCCCGGTCATCAGCAGCTCGGGGGTGTAGAGGCGCCCCAGCACCCCGTACAGGGCGGGCAGCAGGTAGAACGCGCCGAGAAGCGTCAGCACCACGACGGTGGTGCGGCGGGCGGTGCGGCCGTCCGGGTTGGTGTAGAAGCGGACGAGGACGTGCGGGAGCCCCATCGTCCCGAGGAACGTGGCGAGGATCAGCGAGTAGGTGGCGTAGAGGGAGTGGTCGCGCCCGTCCAGCGGCAGCGCCCACTCCCGGCCGGTGGTCGCGGGGCGCCCGCTGACGTGCGGGACGTCGGCGCCCGCAGGGAACGTGACGGACGTGTCCTTGTCGAAGCGGTGCGGCCCGGGCCCCAGCGCGAGAGGGAAGCCGGAGTAGGCGCGGCCGTCCACCCGTCCGTCCACGGTCACCTGGACGGGCGCCGTGACCTCGACGGTGACCGCCATGCCGACCGCGACGGTCGTGCGGTCGCCGAACCGCGGCGGAACGTCCGACGACAGGCCGGGCGCGCCGTCGAACCGCCACGCCATCAGCAGGAACACCAGCGGCACGGCCAGCGCGGTCAGCTTCAGCCAGTACTGGAACGCCTGCACCATCGTGACGCTGCGCATCCCGCCGACCAGCACGTTCGCCGCCACGACGACCGCGACGAGCACGCCGCCCGTCCACACCGGCGCGCCCGTCACCGTGCGCAGCACCAGCCCCGCGCTCTGGAACTGGGGAAGCAGGTACAGCCAGCTGATCAGCACCACGAGCACGCTCGCGGCGCGGCGCACCGCCATGGACTCCAGGCGCGCCTCGGCGAAGTCCGGCAGCGTGTAGGCGCCGGAGCGGCGCAGCGGCGCCGACACGAGGACGAGCAGCACCAGGTACCCGCCCGTCCAGCCGACGGGCAGCCACAGCATGTCGGCGCCGTAGGCGAGGATCAGACCGGCGATGCCGAGGAACGACGCCGCCGACAGGTACTCCCCGCCGATCGCGGACGCGTTCCGCAGCGGCGTCACCGTCCGCGACGCGACGTAGAAGTCGGACGTGGTCCGGGAGATCCGCACCCCGAGCACGCCGACGAGCATCGTCGCGACGACGACCAGCAGCACGCCCGCCAGGCCGTACGCGGCGCTCACAGCCGGTCGGCCCGGTCGACGAGGTCGGCGAAGTCGTCCTCGTTGCGCTCGGCCTGCCGGACGTACCACCAGCCGCAGGCGACGAACCACGGGTAGATCAGCCCGCCGAGCAGCACCCACGGCAGCGGCAGCCCGAGCACCTCCTGCTCGCGCACCGCGGGGACGAGCGCGAACAGCAGCGGAAGGCCGAGCACCACCACCGCGAGGACCAGGCACAGCCGGGCCGCGAGCCGCCACTGGGCGCGCACCAGCGACCGCATGTACGCCTCGCCGAGCCCCGTCTGCTCGTCGATCTCCCGCGTCACCGGGTACCGGGGCCGCCGGACGGCCCGGGTCCGCGGCCCGGTGACCAGCGTCCGCCCGGGCGCGACGTCCCGCGCGTCCGGCCCGCTCAGGGCGACCGCCTCGCCCGGCGGACGAGCAGGTCCCGCAACTCGCGCACATGCCGGCGCGCGACGGGCAGCTCGGCGCCGCCCACGACCACCGTGCAGCGCCCCGAGTCGAGCCGCAGCTCCGTGATGGCGGCCAGCGCCACGAGATGGCTGCGGTGCACCCGGACGAACCCGGCGCCGCTCCACCGCTCGCTCAGCGCGGCGAGCGGAATGCGCACCAGATGGCTGCCGCCGGAGGTGTGGAGCCGCGCGTAGTCGCCCTGCGCCTCGACGTACAGCACCTCCCCCGGCGTGACGAACCGGGTCACCCCGCCCAGCTCCACCGGCATGGCCTCCGGCTCCGACGGCTCCGGCGCGGCCTCGTCCTCCCCGACGGCCTCCGTGACCCGCCGGATCGCCACGGCCAGCCGCTCCGGCCGCACCGGCTTGAGGATGTAGTCGGTCGCCTTGATCTCGAACGCGTCCACGGCGTGCTCCTCGTAGGCCGTGACGTAGACGATCTGCGGGGCCCGGGCGAACTGGGCGAGGACGCGGCCGAGCACGGTGCCGTCCAGGCCGGGCATCCGGATGTCGAGGAAGACGGCGGCGACGGGACGCCCCTCGGCGAGGGCCCGGTCGAGCTTGCGGAGCGCGGCGGCCCCGTCCCGGGCGGTGTCGATCTCGCCGATGCGCGGGTCGGCGCGCAGCAGGTGGACGAGGTCGTCGAGCGCGGGCGCCTCGTCGTCCACCGCCAGGACACGCAGGGTCACCGCACCGTCCCTTCCCACGCCGTCCGCCACATTCCAGGTCAAGCACCGGCCGGGCGTCAAGAGGCCGTGACCCCGGGCCGGTACTTCGGCACCCGCACCGTGACCTTCGTCCCGGCGCCCGGCCCGGTCTCCACCGCGAGGCCGTACTCGTCCCCGTACACCTGCCGCAGCCGAGCGTCGACGTTGGCGAGCCCGATCCCCGCCGCGTCGTCGGCGGACGGCTCGGGCCGCTCCCCCGACAGCAGGCGGCGGACATCCTCGGGATCCATCCCGATCCCGTCGTCCTCCACACTGATCACGCAGTCGGCCCCCGCGTCCTCCGCGATGATCGTGATCAGGCCGGGCTCGGACCGGTCCTGGAGCCCGTGCCGGACGGCGTTCTCCACGAGCGGCTGCAGGCAGAGGAACGGCACGGCCACCGGCAGCACCTCGGGCGCGATCCGCAGCGTCACCCGCAGCTCCTCACCGAACCGGGCCCGCTGGAGCAGCAGGTACCGGTCGATCGACCGCAGCTCCTCCGCCAGCGTCGTGAAGTCGCCGTGCCGCCGGAACGAGTACCGCGTGAACCCGGCGAACTCCAGCAGCAGCTCCCGCGCCCGCTCCGGATCGGACCGGACGAACGAGGCGATCGTCGTCAGCGAGTTGTAGATGAAGTGCGGCGAGATCTGCGCCCGCAGCGCCCGCATCTCCGCCTCCATCAGCAGCGTCCGCGAATGGTCCAGCTCCGCGAGTTCGAGCTGGGCGTCCACCCACTGCGCGACCTCCTCGGCGGCGCGGATCAAGCCCGCCGGAACGTCCTCCCCGTAGGCGGCCAGCGTCCCGACCACCCGGTCGTCGGTGGCGAGCGGCACGACCACGACCCTCCGGATCGGACAGTCGAGCCGGTCGCACTCCACGTCGTGCACCTGCGTGCGCCCGTTCCCCCGCGTGGCCTCGGCGTGCCCGGGCCCGTCCACCGCGTGGTGGTCGTGCTCCCCGTCCCAGGCCAGCAGCCGCTCCCCGTCGGTGATGGCGAGCGCCTCGCACCCGAGCAGCGCCCGCAGATGCCGAGCCGCCTTCTGCGCCCCCTGCTCCGTCAACCCGCCCCGGAACGCCGGCGCCGCGCGGGACGCCGTGTGCAGGGTCTCGAAGGTCGCCCGCCGCTCAGGCCCCCCGAGATCCCCCCGCCGCCGATGCCGCCGCCCCCACAACAACGCCGGCACCCAGGTAAGGACCAACGTCGCGACAACGGCAAAGGCCACACTCATCCGCCAAACCTACGCCGCCCGACCGCAAGCAAGGGAGACGAAAACCGGCACACAGCACCATGGAGAGAGGGCCCGGCAGGTGCCGGGCCCTCTCCTCTGCTCGTCGGTCCGGCAGGTCTATGCCGGAAGCGTTCGGAACCAGTGGAGGGTGTCGGGCAGGGCGCGGTGGAGGGTGGCGAAGTGGTCGGTGCCGCTGCCGGTGCCGTAGTCGACCACCTGCGGCCGGGTGCCGTGGGCGCGCAGGGCGCGGACGCAGTTGCGCGTGTTGCCGAAGGTGACCTGCTCGTCGCCGGACGCGCCGTACAGCCGGATCGGGACGTCCGGTGCCCAGTCGCAGGTGCCGTCGGCAGCGCGGATCGCCCGCAGCAGGGCCCCCGAAGGATGCTTGAGCCAGTGCAGGTAGCGCGGGGTCACCAGTTGCTCGGGGCTTGCAGGGAGCTGCGGGAAGATGTCCGATTCATCGTGGCTGCCGTCGAAGAGCTTCTCCACGGTGGTGTCGTAGGGCGCCTGGAAGACCTCCGAGGGCGCCTTGTACAGGTGGTGGAGCCTGTTCCAGGCAACCGTGGCGTAAGCAAGGTTGAACGCCGACACGCGCGGGTCCAGTGAGCCGCCGGAAAGAGACGCCGGGAGCTGCGCGCGCCGCAGGTCGTAGGTGCCGCTGATCGGGGCCAGGGCGCCCAGCCGCAGGTAGGGATCGGCACCGCGTCGGAGTTCGCGTCCGAGCGCCATGGCGGCCTGACCTCCCTGCGAGAAGCCGGTGACCAGCACCCGCCGCTCCAGGCCTCTGCCCTGCCGGGTGGCGACGTCGCGGGCGGCGCGGAGCATGTCCAGCGACGCGGACGCTTCCGACGCGGCGTCCAGGTAGGGATGCGCACCGGCCCCCTCACCGAGGCCGAGGTAGTCGGGGGCGACACCGGCGTATCCGGCGGCGGCGTAGTAGACCGCCGCGATCCTGCTCTGCCCGTCCGCGGCGACCGAACCGGCGGTGTTGCGGCCGGCGTGGGTTCCATGGGTGAAGCTGACGGCCTGCAACGTCCCGGCGGTGTCGCTGGGCAGGACGACGACACCGCTGGCGAGCGTGGGCCGCCCGGTCGCCGAGACGGTGCGGTAGAGGACCTTGAAGCCGCTCACCCCACTGCGCGGCCGCGGAGACGTTAATCCCTCATCACCCAGGTAGTCGCGAACCTGCGCCCGCGACATGCGAACCACCGGCGTCACCGACACCACCGTTCCCCGCCCGCCGACGGCGTCCGACCGCCCGGCCGCGGCCGCGGCCGCCGGCGGCGCCCCGGACTGCGGGGCGCCCCCCCCCCCCCCCGCGCCCCGCGCCGCACCCAGCCGAATACGCGAAATGCGGCGG
>NZ_JBFARL010000291.1:0-7660 GCF_040674655.1 Actinomadura sp. NPDC049753
CCCGGTGGAGCGGATGATGCGCGACGCCAAGATCACCCAGATCTACGAGGGCACCAACCAGATCCAGCGCATGGTCATGGCCCGCCAGATCCTCAAGTAGCGCACGGCGGCGCACGCGGAGGGGCGGGCCGCATGGCCCGCCCCTCCGTGTGCGCGGCTCGTCGCCCCGGTCCGCTCAGTCGTGCGAGACGTCGAGGATCATGGCGCCGTTCTTGGCCCGGTGCGGCCGCAGCGTGAGGCCGTTGTAGGTGGTGGTGGCGCGGGGCCAGGACGCGTCCATCGAGGCGATCATCACGCCGTTGCGTCCGCGCGAGGAGAAGGTCAGTCGGTTGCCGTCGACCCTGACGTGCAGCGGGTCCAACCCGAGCTTGCGGTCGAACTCTATCGTCTGACCGTCCTTGATCTCGACCTGGCACTCCGCGTCCTCGCAGGCCTTCAGGTCGGTGCCGTCCTTGGCCTCGGACCTGCCCCTCGGCGGCGACTTGGGCGCCGCGGCCTCCTGCTCCGGGGCGGCGTTCGGCTTCGGCTCGGCGTTGGCCGCCGCGTTCTGGTCCGGTGCCGGGTCGGACGACGAGTCCATGGTGAACGGGCCGGTGCCGAGCGCCGGGTTCGTGCCGGGCGGTGCGTCCGCCTGCGGCGGTGCCGGCGGAGGTGCGGTGCGCGCGACGCTCGCGGCGGCGACGCCGCCGCTGAGCGTCATCGAGATGGCGGCGGTCGTGGTGAGCAAGCCGAGAATCCTTGTGGACATCTCTGCACTCCTGACGAGGTGGGAACTCTGCTTTCTGTGCTCTCTGTCGCCCAGGCGCTACCCACCGTAGCAGAAGGTTACGCAGAGTGTTCATCACGCTCTGCCGCGCCGTGTTCAGCCTTGCGGGGGCTCGTCCACGAGGAGGGTCTGCAGGACGCGGCCGAGCTCGCCCGAGCGGTCGGCGAGCGTCCCCTGGCAGAGCGCGCTGCCGCCCGGGGCGGCGTCCAGGGACGCGGCGAGGCACAGCCACTCGCCCACGGGGTCGCGGTGCAGCGCGACGGTCACGTCGGTGTTGATGATCAGCCACTCGGACACGTCGAGCTGGCTGCCGACGCCGGACGCGCTGTCGGCGAGCGTCAGCGCGCGGACGAGCGGCGTGTCGGCCTCGCCCGCGACCAGCGGGATCCGCGGCCGCGCCCAGACCGTCCCCGGGCCGGGCTCGCCGAAGGCGCCGCTGACGAGCCGCCACTCCATCGCGGACAGGTAGCCGTCCCGGTGCATGCCCGCCCACTCGCCGAACGGTTCCGTCGTCCCGGGCAGGTCCGGCGGCGCGGCGGCGTGCACCACCGGCTCCAGGCGGGACGGGGCCGCCATGATCCGCCAGGCGCTCGCGCGGGCGACCGGCCGCCCCTCGTGCGTGATCTCGCCTTCGAGGAAGGCGACCCTCCTGCCGGGGCGGACCGTGCGCACGCCGACCTCCAGCTCCGCCACGGGCACGGGGCTGAGGATCTCGACGGTCACCCGCGCCAGCCGGGTGCCGGGGACGGGGTCGTGCCGCTCGAAGGCCCGCCCGACGAGGGCCGAGAACGGGCCGCCGTGCTGGAGGCCCGGCGACCAGGGGCCCGCCGTCGCGGGTGTGGAGGCGAACCGCCCGCCGCCGAGCGGCTCGTAGAACGACCCGGCCGGCACGTCCTCGCCCATGCTGCATCCTCCCCGCCCACGACTAGAAGAACATTCTAGAAGGCGGGGGCGGCGGGGGACGCCCCGGTCAGCCGCAGAGCTTCTGGGTGGCCGTGCCGGTCTCGATGGCCGGCCCCCCTGCCGTCGGCGATGCGCTCGGCGACTCCTTCACCTCGACCTCTTTCACGCCGGCCCAGTCCGCGCCGTCCCAGTCGGCCCCGACCATCACCTGCACCTGCGAGCCGAGCGAGGAGACCTTCTTGCGCTTGGCGTCCGGGATCGCGGCGGCGAGGGTCCGGGCCGAGTCCTCCCGTCCCGGCCCGTACAGGATCTGCGTCGTCTGCTGCCCGCGGCGCGCCACGCCCGGCGCGACGGACACCTTGAAGCCGGCCTTGCGGAGCTCGCCGCCCGCCTTGGTCGCCAGGCCCCGGGTGCCGATCGCGTTGAGGACGCGGACGGAGATGTCGCCCGGCGGCACCGTCAGCTCGTTCTCGGCCTTCTTCGTCGGCGTGGCGCTCGGCTTCGGGCTCTGCGTCGCGAGCGGCTGGTCGCGGCGGAGCCGGGTGAACAGGTCGCGCGCCTTGTGCTGGTCCCACTGGACGGTCGACTGCGGAGACGGCGCGTTCCACAGCACGGCGTTGTAGGCCGGGTTCGACAGCGGCACCTTCGCGAACGTGACGTCGTCGGTCGACAGGTTCTTCATCTGGTCGGCGAGGCCCGGCAGGTCGTCGGCCAGCTTCTCGTCGACGCGCAGCGACTTCAGCGAGGCGTTCAGGAACTTCGTGGACTTGACCGGGTCGCCGAGCGTCTTCGTCGACAGCGCCTGCTTCATCATCGCCGCCATGAACTGCTGCTGCCGGTCGATGCGGCCGAGGTCGCTGCCGCCCGTCAGGGAGTAGCGGGCGCGGGCGAACGCCAGCGCCTTCAGGCCGTCCACGTGCGACTTCCCCGCCGGGAGCTTCAGGCCGCTCTTCTTGTCGTCGACGGCCTGCTCGGTGCACACGTCCACGCCGCCGATCGCGTCGACCATGTGCACGAACCCGTAGAAGTTCACCTCGACGTAGTGGTCGATCGACACGCCGGTGGCCTGCTTGACCGTGCTGACGGTGAGGTCGGGCCCCCCGAACTGGTAGGCCCAGGTGAGCTTGCCGGGACGGGCCGGCACCCGCGTGCCCTTGGCCCCCTCCGACCCGTTCGACCTGTGCCCCGGGATGGTCACGTAGGAGTCGCGGGGGAGGCTCACGACCGACACGCTGTCGTGGTCGCGGGACACGTGCACCAGCATCATCGTGTCGGAGCGCTCGCCCGCCTCGTGCCCGAGCTTGGCGGCCTTCTGCTGCTCCTTCGTCAGGCCCTCGCGCCGGTCGACGCCGGCGACCAGGATCGTCATGGCGCCCTTCGGCGTGTCCTTGCCCTTGCCGAGCCCGCCGACCGAGACCTTGTCGATCATGCCCGTGACGTAGTTCTGGAACGCCCACGCGCCGCCCGAGGTGAGCAGCACGAACGCCGAGGCCGTCCCGGTCAGGGTGAGGAAGCGCTTCTGCCGCCGCGCGCTCGTCGCCGCCCGCGGGCTCAGCCCCCGGCCCGGCCGGCGCGGCCCGCGCGGGCTCTCCACCGGGACGCGCGGCGCCGGCATCCCGTCGATGGTCACGCCCTCGATGTCGCCGTCGTCCTCGGCCGCGTGGGCGCCGGGACGCGGCCGGAAATAGCGCTCCAGGGGGTCGGCGTCGCCGCGACCCGAGTCGTGCCCGTCTGCCATGCCGGCCGCCGCCTCCCGATGATCACGTGCTGACGCGAGTCCACACCACTCTAAAGTGGGGGACACCCGTCCGTTCGCTACCTGGACCTCGTGTCCTTGCAGTAACGTGGCGCCGTCTTGACCACACCCCGGCGGCCCGCACGCAAACCTGGGTGGCGTGGGCTGCGTCAGACAAGCGAGCAAGAGAGAGGAAGGGGCGCGTCCCTACGGTCCGCCGGACGGGTGCCCCCGCGAGCCCACATGAATTCGTCTCCCCATGCCCAGCGCGCCATGAACCAGGAAACCCGCTACGCCGTGAAGCCCCTTCCCGACTCCGGTCAGCGCACGTGGCCCGCCGTCTCGGTGGTGATGCCGGTCCTCAACGAGGAGCGCCACCTGACCGACGCCGTGCGCCGCATCCTCAGCCAGGACTACCCGGGCGAGCTGGAGCTCGTGCTCGCCATCGGGCCGTCCCGCGACCGCACCGAGGAGATCGCCCGCAAGCTGGCCGCCGAGGACGCGCGCCTCATCGTCGTCGCGAACCCGACGGGGCGCACCCCGCAGGGCCTCAACATCGCGATCAAGGCCTCGCAGTACTCGATCATCGTCCGGGTGGACGGGCACTCCCTGCTGCCCGCCGACTACGTGCGCGCCGCCGTCGAGACGATGGAGGAGACCGGCGCCGACAACGTCGGCGGGATCATGGCGGCCGAGGGCGTCACCCCGTTCGAGAAGGCCGTCGCGCGCGCGATGACCTCCAAGCTCGGCGTCGGTAACGCCCGCTTCCACACCGGCGGCGAGGCGGGCGAGGTGGAGACGGTCTACCTCGGCACGTTCCGCCGCAGCGCGCTCGACCGCGTCGGCGGCTACGACGAGACGTTCACCCGCGCGCAGGACTGGGAGATGAACCACCGCATCCGCCAGTCCGGCGGCCGGATCTACTTCACGCCCCGCATGCGCGTCACCTACCGGCCCCGGCCCAACCTGCGGGCCCTCGCCAAGCAGTACTTCCACACCGGGCGCTGGCGGCGCGTCGTCGGGCGCGAGCACCAGGGCACGCTCAACCTGCGCTACCTCGCGCCGCCGATCGCCGTCGTGGCGATGGCGGCGGGCGTGGTCGCCGGGGCGTTCGGGTTCTGGCCCGGGTGGATCCTGCCCGGCGGGTACGCCGCCGCGATGATCGTCGGCGCCGCCGTGGAGGGGCGCGGGCTGCCTCCGGCCGCCTGGATCCGGCTCCCGCTCGTCTTCGCCACCATGCACGTGACCTGGGGCGTCGGATTCCTGACCAGCCCGCCGCGGCTCGGCCAGCCCGCCCCGATCAAACCGGGCGAATCCATCCAGTAACGGGGCAGAAAAGTACGATCACCTCCGAACCGCCATGGTGCGCGGCCCGTCTGACCGTTAGGTTTGGCGGGATCCCGCCCGTCGCAGTTCGGAGGTGGCCATGTCCAACGGAGCGCGCCACGGTCTCGGCGTGTTGATCGGGCTCGTGGTGACCCCGGTGATCGCGCTGTGCCTGATGTACAGCACGACCAAGTTCACGGACTACTTCCGGTACTTCTTCACCCGGGGCGGCGAGGACCGCTGGATCGGCGCCGCGCTGGTCGTGGTGGCGGCGGTGCTGGTGGGCCTGGCCGCCGGGTCGCGCGTCTCGCCGCTCGCCTCCCTGATCCCGGGGGCCGCCTACACGGCGGTCGGCCTGCTCTGGCTCGCGTCGCCGCGCTTCGCGGTCGAGCACTCCGGGCGCGATCTGCTGGGCCGCCAGCTCTACCAGGGCTACACGACGCTCGCCCCGTACGGGATCTTGCTGCTGCTGGGCGTCGCGCTCCTGGTCGCCTCCCTCGCGCCCTCGCGGTGGAAGGCCCGCACCGCGGCCGGGCCGCGGTACGGCGGCCCGCCTCCCGCGCCGATGGGCCCGCCGCCCATGCACGGCGGCCAGGCGCCCATGGGAGCGCCCCAGCCGCCTCCCGCGCCGGGGCAGAGCCCCTCCTGGCACGGCGCGCCGCAGTACGGGCAGCAGCCCGCCCAGCAGCCCTCCTCGAACCCGCCTCCGCTGCCGCCGGCGCGGCACGCCGAGGAGAGCCGGTCCGAGCCGCCCGCCGGGAGCGGCCGCTCGGACGACGACGACTCCCCCGGCGAGTGGACGCAGATGTACGGCGGCAACCGCCCGAGCTGACCGCCCGGCCGGCGCCGCCCTCCGCTACGCCTGGACGGCCGCGAGCACGCCGGGGACGTCGTTGACCACCATCGCGTCGAACCCGGCCTCCGCGTAGGTGGGGGCGGCCTCGGCCGACGGGCACCAGGCGATCGCCTCCAGGCCCGCCTTGTGCGCGATCTCCACGCAGTGCTCCAGCGGCCTCAGCCGCGTGTCGGGGTGCTCGATGCCGCACGAGCCGGTGTGCACGGCGACGACGTCCATGCCGAGGCCCGCCGCGGCCGGGACGGCGTGCCACAGCGGGAACCGCAGCCAGGTCAGCAGCCCGAGCGGGACGCCCGGCGCCTCCTCGCGCAGGAACATCAGCAGCGACGGGTCGAACGAGGTGACCAGCAGCCGCCGCCGCTCCGCCTCCCGCCTCAGCACCGGGGCCAGGAGCGCGCCGGTGCGGCGGGACGGCTCGTCCAGCGCGTCCTCCAGCACGGTCTTCACGTCCACGTCCACCGCCACGTCCGCCGGCAGCGCGTCGAAGATCTCGGTGAGCAGCGGCAGCCCGCTCGCGGTGGCGGGCAGGTCGACCAGGTGGTCGCCGTCCACGGTCGTCGGGTCGTGCCGCAGGACGAGGACGTCGTCGGCGGTCCGCGTCACGTCGATCTCGACCCAGGACAGGCCGGCCTCCACCGCGGCGAGCATCGAGGGCAGCGTGTTCTCGGCGACGGCCTCTTCCGCGCCGGGCGGGACGACCTCGCCCGAGCCGAGGCCGCGGTGGCCGATGACGGTGGGGGTGTTCTCGAAGATCACGGTGCTTCCTCGCTGGCGAGATGTTCGGCGATGACGGCGTCGAGCGGCTGGGTGACCTTGAGGTTGCGCTCGCTGCCCGCCACGACCCGGATCGGGACGTCCGGCAGGTAGCGGTGCACGATCCCGCAGTCGTCGGTGGCGCGCAGCCCCGGGTCGGCGAGGGCCAGCTCGTAGGCCTTGCGGATCGTGCCGAGCCGGAAGCCCTGCGGCGTCTGGAACCGGGCCAGCGTCTCGCGCGGCGGCATCGAGGCGACCGTCCCGTCCTCGACCACCACGATCGTGTCGGGCGACGGCACGCCGACCGCGACGGCCTCACAGGCGTCCAGCGCGTCCAGCACGCGGTCGATGACCGGGCGGTCGACGAACGGGCGGGCCGCGTCGTGGAACAGCACGCGGACGTCGTCCGGGCGGTCCTCCAGCAGGCGCAGCGCCGCGGCGGTGGACGCGGTCCGGGTCGAGCCGCCCTCGATCACCGCCGCCGTCTTGCGGAACGGCGCCGCGATCGCGGCGGCCTCGCGCAGATGCCCGGGCGCCATCACCACCACGACCTCGCCGATGCCCGGATGGGAGTCGAACGCGCGGACCGCGTGCGCCAGGATCGGCCGCCCGCCGACCTCCATGAGCTGTTTGGGGCGACCGGCGCCCATGCGCGCGCCGACCCCGCCGGCGAGGACCACCGCAACCGTCCGCGTCGCCATCTCTCCCGGTTTCCATGACTCTGGGTAGCCGAGCCACTACGCTTTGCACTGCACTGCTTCTGCGACCGGCTGGAGGCACTGATGGATCAGGCGCCCGCGCGTGAGCGGCCGGTCACGCTCAACGTACCGGACCATCCCGCGATCATCCGCCCGGATCGAGAGGCCGCCGATGCCGTGGACACCGTGGACCCCGTGGTCGCGGAGGGCGCGCGCCCGCGCGGCCGCACCGAGCCGGGCGGCCTCGTCGCCGCGTACCTGACCGGACCCTGCGCCGCGGTCGTCGCCCGGTGGGCCGGCGAGCGCGGGATCACCGCCGGCGCCGTGTCGGCGTCCTCGCTCGCGCTCGCCGGCCTGGCGGCGGTGTGGTTCTCCGCCGGGGCGCGCGGCGGCCTGGTCGCCGGCGCGCCGCTGCTGGCCGCCTCGCTCGTCCTCGGGCAGGCGGGCGCCCGCCTCGGCCGCCGGGCGAACCCGTTCGCCGTCCGCCCGGACGCCGTCCTCGACCGCGTCGGGGAGCTCGCCGTCTATATCGATTCGGCTTGGTCCGGCGAGGACGCATCTGCCGGTTCGAACGCTTCGGCCGGTTCGGGCTCACGGGCCGGGGGAACGGCGGCCAGGCGGAC
>NZ_JBFARL010000292.1:0-7620 GCF_040674655.1 Actinomadura sp. NPDC049753
CTCGCCGAGGCGGCGGCCGGGCGGCGCGTCCCCGTGCTGGGGATCACCGGGACGGGCGGCTCCGGCAAGTCGTCGCTCACCGACGAGCTCGTGCGACGGCTGCGCGTCGACCAGGGCGACCGGCTGCGCGTCGCGGTGCTCGCCGTGGACCCGACGCGGCGGCGCGGCGGCGGCGCGCTGCTCGGCGACCGGATCAGGATGAACTCCCTGGACGGCGACCGCGTGTTCTTCCGCTCGCTGGCGACCCGGGGCGCGCGGGAGCTGCCGGAGAACGTCGAGGACATCATCACCGCCTGCAAGGCCGCCGGATACGACCTGGTGGTCCTGGAGACGCCCGGCATCGGGCAGGGCGACGCCGCGATCGTGCCGCTGGTGGACGTGTCGCTGTACGTGATGACGCCCGAGTTCGGCGCCGCGTCCCAGCTGGAGAAGATCGACATGCTCGACTTCGCGGACGTGGTAGCGATCAACAAGTTCGAGCGGCGCGGCGCGGCCGACGCCCTGCGCGACGTCGGCCGCCAGCTCGTGCGCAACCGGGAGGCGTTCGGGCGGCGGCCCGAGGACATGCCGGTGTTCGGCACGAGCGCCGCCACGTTCAACGACGACGGCGTCACGGCCCTCTACCAGCACCTCGGCGGGCTGCTGGCAGAGCACGGCCTGAACCTGGAGGACGGAGCCCTCCCCGAGGTCGGGACCAAGGTGTCCACCGGCGCCGCGACCGTCATCCCGCCGAACCGGGTGCGGTACCTGTCCGACATCGCCGAGACCGTCCGGAACTACCACGCCGACACGGTGGCGCAGATGGAGGCGGTGCGGCGCGTCCAGCGGCTGGACGAGGTGCGCGCCGAGCTGACGGACGCCTCCGAGGTGGAGAGCCTGCTGGAGAAGGCGCGCCGGGACGTGGAGCCCGCGAACGCCGAGCTGGTCGAGGGGTGGCCCGCCGTCGTGGAGTCCTACTCCGGCGACGAGCAGGTCGTGAGGATCCGCGACAGGGAGCTGCGCACCAAGCTCACGCGCGAGTCGCTGTCGGGCAGCCGGATCCCCCGCGTCGCCCTGCCGCGCTACACCGACCACGGCGAGCTGCTGCGGTTCCTCCGCAACGAGAACCTGCCCGGCCGGTTCCCGTTCACCGCCGGAGTGTTCCCCTTCAAGCGCGACAACGAGGACCCCGCCCGCATGTTCGCGGGCGAGGGCGACCCGTTCCGCACCAACCGCCGCTTCAAGCTGCTGTCGGAGGGCCAGCCCGCGACGCGCCTGTCGACCGCGTTCGACTCGGTCACCCTGTACGGGCGCGACCCCGACGAGCGCCCCGACGTGTACGGCAAGGTCGGCACGTCCGGGGTGTCGATCGCCACGCTGGACGACATGAAGGCGCTGTACGACGGGTTCGACCTGTCGTCGCCGACCACCTCGGTCTCGATGACCATCAACGGTCCCGCGCCCACGATCCTGGCGTTCTTCCTCAACACGGCCATCGACCAGGGGCTGGACGCCTTCTCCGAGGAGAACGGGCGGGAGCCGTCCGAAGAGGAGGCCGCGCAGATCCGGGCGCGCGTCCTGTCGACCGTGCGCGGCACCGTGCAGGCCGACATCCTCAAGGAGGACCAGGGGCAGAACACCTGCATCTTCTCCACCGAGTTCTCGCTGCGGATGATGGGCGACATCCAGGAGTGGTTCATCGCCAACAAGGTCCGCAACTTCTACTCGGTGTCCATCTCCGGCTACCACATCGCCGAGGCCGGGGCGAACCCCATCAGCCAGCTCGCCTTCACCCTCGCCAACGGCTTCACCTACGTCGAGTCCTACCTGGCGCGCGGCATGGACGTCGACGACTTCGCGCCCAACCTGTCGTTCTTCTTCTCCAACGGCATGGACCCCGAGTACAACGTGCTCGGACGCGTGGCCCGCCGCATCTGGGCCGTCGCCATGCGCGACCGGTACGGCGCGAACGAGCGCAGCCAGAAGCTCAAGTACCACGTCCAGACGTCCGGGCGCTCCCTGCACGCGCAGGAGATGCACTTCAACGACATCCGCACGACGCTGCAGGCGCTCATCGCCATCTACGACAACTGCAACAGCCTGCACACCAACGCCTACGACGAGGCCGTCACCACGCCGACGGCCGAGTCGGTGCGGCGGGCCCTGGCGATCCAGCTCATCATCAACCGCGAGTGGGGCCTGGCGATGAACGAGAACCCGCTGCAGGGGTCGTTCATCATCGACGAGCTGACCGACCTGGTCGAGGAGGCGGTGCTGGCGGAGTTCGACCGCATCAGCGAGCGCGGCGGCGTCCTCGGCGCGATGGAGACCGGCTACCAGCGCGGCCGCATCCAGGACGAGTCGATGCTGTACGAGCAGCGCAAGCACGACGGCTCCCTGCCGATCGTCGGCGTCAACACCTTCCGCGGCCCCGAGGCCGGCGACGGGACGCCGCAGACGATCGAGCTCGCCCGCGCGACCGAGGACGAGAAGCGCTCCCAGCTCGACCGCGTCCACGCCTACCAGGGCGCGCACCGGGACGAGGCGCGGGCCGCCCTCGCCGCGCTCAAGGACGCGGCCCGGTCCGGCGAGAACGTGTTCGCGGTGCTGATGGACGCGGCGCGCGTGTGCAGCCTCCAGCAGATCACCGACGCGTTCTTCGAGGTCGGCGGCCAGTACCGCCGCAACGTCTGACGCCCGGCCGCCGATGGCCGTCCACGACGACACCGGCGCCCCGGCCGCTGTCCCGGACCGGGTGCGCCGCGTCGTGTCGATCGTCCCGTCCCTGACCGAGGCGGTCGCGGCGACCGCGCCGGAGCTGCTCGCCGGCGCCACCGACTGGTGCACCCGCCCCGAGGGTCTGGACGTACCGCGCGTGCGGGGCACCAAGAACCCCGACCTGGAGAAGATCATCGGGCTGCGGCCCGACGTCGTCGTCGGCAACACCGAGGAGAACCGGCCCGCCGACGTCGCGGCGCTGCGCGCGGCCGGCGTGCCGGTGTGGATGACGCGGATCCGCACGGTCGAGGAGGCGCTGGCGTCGCTCGGGCGCATGCTCGGCGAGGCGTGCCGGCTGCCGGCGCCCGGCTGGCTGGCGGAGGCGTCCCGCGTCTGGGCGGACGTCGAACCCGGCGAGCTCCGGACGGCGGTGATCCCGATCTGGCGGCGGCCGTGGATGGTCGTCGGGCGCGACACCTTCGCCGGCGACGTCCTGGCCCGGCTCGGCGTCTCCAACGTCTACGCCGGGCATCCCGAGCGCTATCCGAAGATCCCGCTCGACGAGCTGAACGCGGCCGGCGCGGACCTGGTGGTCCTGCCGGACGAGCCGTACCGCTTCACCGAGGACGACGGCCCCGAGTCCTTCCCCGGGATCGACGCCGCGCTCGTCAGCGGCCGGCTCCTCACCTGGTACGGCCCGTCCCTGATCGAGGCCCCGGCCGCCCTCGCGGCCGGGCTCGCCGCGGCCCGCGCCCGCTAGCCGGGGCGGCGCGCGAACATGGCCTCCACGCAGCGGGCCATGCGTTCGTCGAGCTCCTCGGCGGGCACGCCGATCTCCCGCGCGAGGTGCTCGCGCAGCAGCGTGTACCCGTAGACCGTGGACGCGATGGCCGCCTGCACGGCCGCCACGTCCTCGACCGGCAGCTCGCCGCGGGCCGCCTCCGCCGCGAGGTCCTCCCGGCCCGCGCCCCGGTTGAGCAGGACCCGGGGCCGGTCGTCGCCGTCCAGGACGAGCAGCGTCGCCAGACGGACCGGCTCGGGGTTGCGCAGGCTCGTCCAGAACAGCCGCGACAGCCGCTCCCGCAGCGGCAGCCCGGCCGCGTCCACCGCGTCCTCGGCGTTCGGGCGCGAGCGGTGGAACAGTGCCGAGCGCAGCAGCGCCCGCCGGGAACCGAAGTACTGGTAGACCAGCCCGCGGTTGACCCCGGCCTCGTCGGCGACCTGGCGCAGGTTCAGCCCGGCGAGGACGCCGCCGCGCCGCAGCAGCGCGACCGCCGCCGCGCGCAGCGACTCCTCCGTCCTCTCCCGGTCGCGCACCCGGGGCGCCCCGTCACGCGCGGGGACCACCGGCCACATAGATGACCTGCCCGGACACGAAGGACGCGTCGTCGCTCACCAGGAACGCGACGGTCCCGGCGATGTCCTCGGGCACGCCGACGCGCCGGACCGGGATCTCCTTGGCGGCCGCGGCCTTGAAGTCCTCGAAGTCGACGCCGACGCGGGCGGCGGTCGCGGCGGTCATCTCGGTGGCGATGAACCCGGGCGCGATCGCGTTGGCCGTCACCCCGAACCTGCCCAGCTCGATCGCCAGGGTCTTGGTGAACCCCTGGAGGCCCGCCTTGGCCGCCGAGTAGTTGGCCTGGCCGCGGTTGCCGAGGGCCGACACCGACGACAGGTTCACGATCCGGCCCCATCCGGCCTTGGTCATGTGCTCCTGCGCGGCGCGGGCCATCACGAACGAGCCGCGCAGGTGCACCGACATGACCGAGTCCCAGTCGTCGTCGGACATCTTGAACAGCAGGTTGTCGCGGGTGATGCCGGCGTTGTTCACCAGGACGACGGGCGGGCCGAGCTCCGCGGCGACGCGCGCCACGGCGGCGCTCGCCCGCGCGGTGTCGGCGACGTCCACGCCGACGGCGAGCGCGGTGCCGCCCTCCTCGGCGATCGTCTCGACCGTGCCGGCGCAGGCGGCCTCGTCGAGGTCGCAGACCGCGACGGCGAACCCCTCCCTGGCGAGGCGGACGGCGGTGGCGGCGCCGATGCCGCGCGCGGCGCCGGTGACGATGGCCACCCGGGTGTCGGTCATGTGCGCAGCCCTTTCCGTCAGACCTGGATGTCCTTGGCGATGATGGTCTTGAGCACCTCGCTGGTGCCGCCGTAGATCCGGGCGACCCGGGCGTCGGCGTACAGGCGCGCGATCGGGTACTCCAGGATGTAGCCGTAGCCGCCGTGCAGCTGGAGGCACTTGTCGACGACGCGGGCCTGCACCTCGGTGCAGAACAGCTTGCAGACGGCGGCGTCGGCGGGGGTGAGCTCGCCGGCGTCCAGCGCCTCGATGCAGCGGTCGACGAGCGAGCGGGCGGCCTCGACCTCGGTGGCGCACTCGGCCAGCACGAACTTGGTGTTCTGGAACGACGACACGGTCTTGCCGAAGACGGTGCGCTCCTGGACGTACCTGCGGGCGAACTCCACGGCGGCGGCCGCCGAGGCGTAGGAGCTGGTCGCGATGCCGAGGCGCTCCTCGGCGAGGTTGTGCGTCAGGTACTCGAACCCGCGGCCCTCCTCGCCGAGCAAATCCTCCACGGGCACCCGGACGTCGGTGAACGACAGCTCGGCGGTGTCGGAGCTGCGCAGCCCGATCTTCTCCAGCTTGCGGCCGACCGCGTAGCCCTCGCTCCGGGTGTCCACGGCGAGGATCGACAGGCCCGCCCGGCGGTTCTCCGGCGTGGCCGGGGACGTCCGCGCGACCACGAGCACCCGGTCGGCGAGGACGCCGCCGGTGATGAACGTCTTGGCGCCGTTCAGGACGTAGTGGTCGCCGTCCCGCCTCGCCGTGGTCTGCATGCCGGCGAGGTCGGAGCCGGTGCCGGGCTCGGTCATCGCGATGGCCGTCATCATCTCGCCGGACACGAACGGCGGCAGCCAGCGCTTCTTCTGCTCCTGCGACCCGTACTTCAGCAGGTAGGGCAGGACGAGGTTGACGTGCACGCCGTAGCCGCCGAAGCTCACCCCGGCGCGGGCGCACTCCTCGGAGATCACGGCCTGGTACTTGAAGCTCGTCTCGCCCGCGCCGCCGTACTCCTCGGGCACCTGGATGCCGAAGACGCCGAGCTCGCCGAGCTTGGTGTAGAAGTCGCGCGGCGGGTGGCCGGCGTTCTCCCACTCCTCGTAGACCGGGGCCACCTCCGCCTCGATGAACGCCCGGATCGTGTCCCGGAAGGCCTCGTGGTCCTCGTTGAAAACGGTGCGGCGCACGCCGTGCCCCTCTCGCCAGCGTTGTTAACAGAACGCTAAGTTAACTCGAAGGTAGTTCTAGAATCAAATGCGAGAGGGGCTCGCGGGCAGGTCAGCAGTCGGGTTCGCAGACCCGGCGCGAGACGGCCCTGAGGAAGATCGCCTGTATCTGCCCGGGCGTCCGGGCCACGTAGGCGTCTCCGTGCGTCACCTGCGCGATCCGCCGCAGCTCGTTGACGTCCACGTCCGATCCGTAGCCCAGCATGTTGACCTGGACGGGTCGCTCCGGGTCGTACTCGCGCCGCATGTGCGCGAGGGTCTCCTCCAGGGACGGGCCGTGCGGGTCCTCGTTCCGCCCGTCCGTCCACAACAGGACCGAGTTCACGTACTCCGGCTTGTAGGTCCGCTTCATATGGTCGAACGCCGCCATGACCGTGTCATACAGACCGGTGTCGCCGTGCTCCTTCACCCGGACCCGGGCGAACGCGCTCAGCACGAGCTGCCGCCGGGTCGCCGAGCCCAGCCGCTCGTCGAGCGGTCCCACGCTGACCAGCTCCCGCCAGTCCCGGCCGCCCTGGAGGTCCGTGGAGAAGATCCACTGGCCGAGCTCGCTGTCGTCCGGCAGCAGCGCCAGCCCGCTCTGGGCCGTGCGCACCGTGGACTGCAGCCGCGTCACGCCGGGCCCGACCTCCTCGTCCATGGACCCCGACACGTCGATGATGCTCAGCATCCGGATGCTCAGCGACAGCTGGGCCCACGACTGCATGGTGCGCCGCACCTCCGCGGCGGGCGTGTCGGGGAGCGCCGCCGGGGGCCGCGGATCCAGGCCGGTCCGCGGGGAGAACGACGCGGGCGCGGTTCCGCCGGGCGCCCGGAAGCCCAGCCGCTGGAGGTCCTCGCGGGTGGCCCTGTCCGCGAGCTCAGTCTCGAGTAAGCGCGCCGCGCTCGCCTTGGCCCGGTCCTGCGCCAGGACGGTGAACGGGTGGTCGAGGTAGATCGTCCCCTCGGCCGGGTACACGGCGACCGCCGCCTCGGCCGGGCGCCGCGCGTTGTAGGCGAACACCGCCTGCTCGGGCGCCATCGCGACCGGGTAGCGGTCGGCCTCGCCCCGGCCGGACGAGGCGGACGCCGCGAACGCGGCGAACTCGGCGTCGACGGAGACGGCGACGCCCTCCCGGATCGTGCGGACCACCCCGGTGAACGACGCCTCGCCGCCGGGGGCGCCGCCCAGCAGCGCACCGGCCAGGATCAGCGAGCCCATGCCGGTCGCGCTGCGGGCCGGATCGGGGACCTGGAGCCGGAGCAGCCGCGGCGGGATCACCCCGGCGCCGTCGGCCGGGTCCCGTTCGGTGCCCGAGGCCGTCCCGGCCGCGGCGAGCAGGTCCTTCCAGGACGGCCGCTCGGGGGCGCCGAGGTTGCGCAGCTGCGTCGCCAGACCGCGCGGCACGGCCAGGACGATCGGAGTCGAGGCGATCCCGGCGGACCGTCCCGAGGCGCCGCCCGCCGGGGCGTGCCCGGAGCCGCCGACGAGCCCGGTCCACAGCGAGGAGTCGGGGATCCAGACGTCCGGCCTGCGGGCGACGCCGGCCACGCCCTTGCCGGACAGCAGCGTCGCGACCGCGGCGGGGTCGGCGGGCTCGCAGATAGCGACGAACATCCGCGAGCTGGAGGGCGCGCTGATCCGGGTCA
>NZ_JBFARL010000293.1:0-7507 GCF_040674655.1 Actinomadura sp. NPDC049753
GGCGAGTTGGTATCCCTTGTAGGTGGGGTCGACGCCGGTGTCTCCCGCGTAGCGGTAGCCGTGATCTCCTTGCCAGGCACCGCCGATCAGGCGAGCCGGACGACCGCCTTGGCGCGCGTGAGGACCTTCTGGTCGTTGGACCTGGCGGTGAGCGCCACGACGACCTTGTTGTCGTCGAGCTTCTCCTCCACCTTGCCGCTGATCTCCAGCGTCGCGCCGCCCTCGTCCGGGACCACGACCGGAGAGGAGAACCGTACCCCGTAGTCCACGACGGCGCCCGGGTCGCCGGCCCAGTCGGTGACGAACCGGCCGCCCTGCGCCATCGTGTACATGCCGTGCGCGATCACGTCCGGGAGGCCGACCGCCTTGGCGACGCTCTCGCGCCAGTGGATCGGGTTGAAGTCGCCGGACGCGCCCGCGTACATGACGAGGTTGGCGCGGTCGACGGCGTAGGTCTGCTTGGGGATCTCGGTGCCGACCTCGACGTCGGCGTAGTTCACCTTGGCGGTCATCAGGCACCCCGCTCCACGATCGTGTTGTAGGACTTGCAGACCGGCTCGCCCTCGACGGTCGCGATCTCGGTCTCCACGACCATCTTCTCGTTGTTGCCGATCGACCTGATCTCGGTGATCGTCGAGGTGCAGGTGATGACGTCCCCGGCGCGCAGCGGGCGGGTGTACTCGAAGCGCTGCTCGCCGTGCACGACCATCGCGTAGTTGAGGCCGAGGTCGGGGTCGGCGAGCCCGGGGTTGCCGAGGGAGACCACGATCGGGAAGGTGGGCGGCGCGATGACGTCGGGGTACCCGGCCGCCTTGGCCGCCTCGCGGTCGCGGTAGACGGGGTTGCGGTCGCCGATCGCGTCCGCGAACTCGCGGATCTTCACCCGGCTGACCTCGTAGGGCTCGCTGGGCGGGAAGCTCCGCCCGATGAAATCACGGTTGAGTGCCATGCAGTCCGTTCCCTCCAGATGGACCAGGGCCCCGCGGACTCGCCGGCCGCACCGCAACGCCGGCCGGGGCGCCCGGGCGCCTTCTGAGCGCGCTGGTTCCGCCTCTCCGGACGGACGGTAACAGAACGGCATTCTCACCGTCCGCGCGGGTCTCACCGCCAGAACGGACAGGCCGTGACCGTCTGGACGGCCTTGGAGCAAACGGCCTGTGGAGGAGCGACAGACTGCAGGCTTCGGCGGCTCCCAACAGGGAGGCGGAGGCGAAAGAGTCGGCGCATACGTGAAACTCCCGGTCGAGCAGCGAGAAGCTGCCCGACCGGGAGTCCAGTGACGCTCAGGGATCCCGCCTGGAGAGCGGGACCCTTACTTCACGCCGCCTCCTAGGAGACGGTGTGCTCGGGCATGAGGTCCATGACCTCGCCCACCGTGTCCACGACCTGGATCAGGTCGGGGTCCCCCGGGGAGATTTTGCCGCTGGGCAGCATCGTCCCCCGGCCGAAGTGGTCCAGGTCCTTCCAGTACTTCCGGCCGACCAGCACGATGGGCTGCGGGTCGATCGTCTGGGTCTGGACGAGGGTGAGCACCTCGTACAGCTCGTCGAGGCTGCCGTTGCCACCCGGTGCCACCACGAGCGCCTTCGTCTTCTTGGTGAGCAGCACCTTGCGGGTGAAGAAGAACTCGCACAGGAACTTGACGGTGAGGTACGGGTTGAACTGCTGCTCGTTGGGGAGGACGATGCCCACCCCGACCGACACCCCGCCGTTCTCGTAGGCGCCCTTGTTAGCGGCCTCCATGGCGCCGGGACCGCCGCCGGTGTACACCGCGAAGCCGGCTGCGGCCAGCGCGGCGCCTAGTTCGACGCCGAGCTCGTACTCTTCCGTGCCGGGCTTCGTGCGGGCGCTGCCGCACACCCAGACCCCCGAGTCGATGCCGTTGAGGACCCGGTGGCCATTGCTGAGCTCGATCAGCGTCCGAAGGGCCATGGGCGAGACGGGCTCGCCCAGCGCCAGCTCGACCAGCGCCTGAAGGCTCTGGGGCGAGACGGGTCCTCCCAGTGCCAGCTCGGCGACCACTGAGGCGGGCAGGTCTATGCCGCGTCCCTCCGAACCGGAGGAACAATTCGGTTCTGTCATGTTGGTTCTCCGTTGAACCCGCCTTACGCCGTCCTAGACGGTCGCAAGGGCACCCCGGATCTCGGGATGCGATGTTGATCGTCCGCTGGTTCCGGCCGGCCGCAACCTCCCTGGGCGGACGAGTTCTCGGCGGGCGATGACCTGTGTGCGCACCGCTCTGATCGGTCTGCGCACCGCGACGACAGCGCCGCCCACCAGGCGCTCTGCGCCCATTGCCAGGAGCCACCGAGCCTGGACTGTCCAACCTGCGGCATAGTGCCGCGCCAAATATCCGACAAACAAGAACAAAAAGGAGTGAAGCAGCCATGAGCGCTGCCAAAAATAGCCCGCTCAAAAGGTGTGACGGTCATTCCGTCGGCGTCATCATCACCGCCCCTGAGCTGGGTGTCCTGATCGGCGACATCTCCGACGGCCGGGGCGCGTCCGGTGTTGGCGGGCACGTCTTCGACGCGTTCGGCAGCTACGACGCGGCCGCCCGCGGGGAGGTCTGGGAGGAGACGGGCCTGATCGTCACCTCACTGCTACCGCTGTTCGAGGAGCCGATGTGGCGCCTCAACCCCTGCAAGCGTGGGGACGGCCCGGAGGGCCCCGGCCACTTCTGGCAGCTGTACCTCGCCGAAGTGGAGGGGATCCTCACCCCTGACGAGAAGTCGTTCCGGAACCTGCGGTGGGTCTCCGAGGCCCAGTTGCAGGAACTGGCCGAGCGCACCCTCTGCTACGCCAGGGGTGAGATCACCCGCGAGGAGTGGGAGGCGAGTCCCGGCCTCACGTTCTCGTGGGTCCTGTGGTTCGTCCTGGCCGGCATGATCGAGATGGCCGAGGCGGAACTACAGGAGATCGAGGACGCGATGCTCAACGACACGAGCAACCGTCCGTGATACCCGCCCGGGGACCGGTCGGCAGCCACGCTGCCGGCCGGTCCCCGGGACCTGCGTTTCGGACGGACGGCGCCAGAACGACGTTCAGCCCGCCCTCGCAGATCTCTCTGCGAGAACGGGCTGATGCGTGTCAGTGGCAAGCGTGCGAAGAAGTCTGCGCTGCGGGGCGGACTCGCACCGTGGCCGGGGCTCCCGGGTGCGGACCGTGGGTCCGTGACCGGCGGGTGTCCCGATGCGGACGGTGGGTCCTGGCCCTGCGGCAGGGCAGTACTTCTCCGTCCGGGACCTCGGTTAGCGGGTCTCCTTGTGCGGACGGTGCGTCCGGCAGTTGGGGCAGTACTTCTTGATCTCCAGGCGGTCCGGGTCGTTGCGCCGGTTCTTCCGCGTGATGTAGTTGCGGTGCTTGCACTCCTGGCAGGCCAGCGTGATCTTCGGCCGGACGTCGGTGGCAGCCACGATGGAGTGCCTTTCTGAGCTAGGGACATGGACTTTCGGACCTCGGCCGTCCCCGGGGGACGGCCGGCGATTCGACCCAGCCTGCTCACCCCCGTCGGGGGGTGAGAGACCTGGGTAGTAGCGAGGGCCGGACTTGAACCGGCGACACAGCGATTATGAGCCGCTTGCTCTGCCTGACTGAGCTACCCCGCCGTGATGGTCGGTGTGGACCGGATTGCCAGGATACCGGATGCTCACCGAGCCCTGGGAACACGAGAACCCGGACGATGATCGGGGAACCGGTTCCGCGGGCTCCGCGGGACCGTCTGCAGAATACCGGGTGCGCCGGTGAGCTGCGAAACGTCCTGCTGGAACCGGTGGGACGGTACCACAGGCACAGGTATGGAGCGAATCAGGGCGCTCGGCGCCGCGGGGGCGGCGGCCGCTCCCCGGTACGACGAAGGCCGCCGTCCGGAGTGCGGATGGCGGCCGGTGTGCCGTGAGCCCCTTTACGGAATCGAACCGTAGACCTTCTCCTTACCATGGAGACGCTCTGCCGACTGAGCTAAAGGGGCCTGCGTCGTTCGCGCAGTGAAACCATACACGGCCTGGGCGCGTGGTGCGAACCGGATTCCCGCGCCGCTGTCCGCGCTGGTCAGCGCAGCAGGTCGCGGGCGATGACGAGCTGCTGGATCTGGCTCGTCCCCTCGTAGATGCGGAAGAGCCGGACGTCGCGGTAGAAGCGCTCGACGGCGACGCCGCGCATGTAGCCCATGCCCCCGTAGACCTGGACGGCGCGGTCGGCGACCCGTCCGACCATCTCCGAGCAGTAGTACTTGGCGCAGGACGGGCCGAGCTTGGTGTCCTCGCCGGCGTCGTAGGCGCGGGCCGCCTCCAGGACCATCGAGCGTCCGGCGTACAGCTCGGTCTGGGAGTCGGCGATGAGCCCTTGGACGAGCTGGTACTCGCCGATCGCCCTGCCGCCCTGGCTGCGCTCCTTGGCGTAGGCGACGGTCTCGTCCAGGATCCTCTGGGCGAGACCCACGCAGACGGCGGCGATGCTGACCCGGCCATGGGCGAGTGACGCCATCGCGGTGCGGAAACCCGTCCCCTCCGTCCCCACCATGGCGTCGGCGGGGACGCGCACGCCGTCGAAGAAGACCTCGGCCGTGTGGGCGCCGCGCTGGCCCATCTTCTCGTCGGACGGGCCGACGCGCAGGCCGTCCGAGCCCTTCTCGACGAGGAAGGTGGAGATGCCGCGGGAGCCGGGGCCGCCCGTCCTGGCGAAGACCATGAAGACGTCGGCCTCGGGCGCGTTGGTGATGAACCGCTTGGCGCCGTCGAGGACGTAGTCGTCGCCGTCCCGGACCGCGGTCGTGGTCAGCGCGCTCGGGTCGGACCCCGCCTCGGCCTCGGTCAGCGCGAACGCCCCGATGACCTCGCCGGACGCGAGCCTCGGCAGCCAGGCCTCTTTCTGCGCCACCGTCCCGGCGTTCACCAGGACCTGCCCGGCGATGCCGTTGCTGGTGCCGAACATGGAGCGGAACGCGGGGCTGGCGTAGCCGAGCTCGAAGACCAGCCGCACCTCCTCGCTGAGCGAGAGGCCGAGCCCGCCGTACTCCTCGGGCAGCGCGTACCCGAACAGGCCCATGTCGCGGGACGTGCGCCGGAGCCGCTCCGGGATCGCGTCGGTCTCCTCGATCTCCTCCTCGCACGGGACGACCTGGTCGCGGACGAAGCTGCGGACGGCCTTGAGCACGTCGGCGAAATCCTGAGGCTCCATGCGCTTCATTCTAGAATCAGATTCCAAGATGGTGGGCGGATTCCGGCCCGGCGCACCCGATATGCCAAGGTGATCGTTTATGTCGCTCCAGCCTCTCGTCGATCAGATCGTCCGGGCCGCGGTGGTCGAGGACCGCTCCTTCGGCGACCTCCTCCCGCAGCTCATGCAGGTGTTCCAGACGGCCTCCCCCGCCGAGATGACCGCCGCGATGCCCCGCCTCGCCGAGGGCGTCGCCGAGGCGCCCCCGAACCTCGGCGGGTGGCTCGCCATCGTCTCCGGCGCCTGGGTCGAGAACGGCGCCGACCCCGACCCCGTCGGCGCGCCGCTCGTCCACCGCATCTCCGAGGTCACCGCCGCCGCGCTGGCGTTCGCGAACGCGTGGGACCAGGCCGCCGGCGGCAAGCCGCCGCCGGACATGCAGGAGGAGCAGCCGTCCCAGCAGGTCTTCGACACGGTCGCGCCGCACCTCGGGGACGGCGCCGTGACCGCGATGATGTCGTGGTTCGCGCTGCCGCAGTTCACGATGGCGGGCTGCACGGTCCTGCAGATGGGGCCCTCGGTGCGGGCGGGCATCGCCGACCGCGACTTCTGCGCCTTCGCCGCCGGGCAGGCCGCCCAGTACCTCGGGCAGATGGAGCACTACCAGGCGCTGCTGCGCGTCCTGGACGGCGAGCGCCTCCTCGTCCTCGACCGCGCGAGCCGCAAGGGGTGGACGGTCACGATCGGCGGGATCGGCGACAACTTCCAGCTCCACGTCCTGCTCGCGGGCGCGCTCATCGGACGTCCCGGCGGGCTGACCGGCGACCGTCCCGCACCCGAGATCATCGCCTGCTTCCTGAACGCCGACACCCCGCCCGGGCGCCCGATCATCTCCAGCCCGTGGAACCTCGTCGACGCGCACGGCGAACCGATCTGGAACGAGGGCGTCCCGGCCGACATCCCGGTCGTGAACGGCACCCGCGTCGTCGTGATCGATCCGCCGTCCTACGAGCGCACGTTCCCCGCCGGACGGCGGTTCCCCCTCATGCCCGCCACCCTCCGCATGGAGGGCATGCACCTGCCGGAGGACCTGGACGCCTGGTGGCCGCACATCGCGGCCCCGACGCGCTGACGGTAGGGCGGCCCCGACGCGTTGACGGTAGAGCGGCCCCGACGCGTTGACGGTAGAGCGGCCCCGACGCGCTGACGGCAGGGCGGCCCGACGCGTCAGGCGGGGCGGCGGTCAGGGGTCGAAGCGCACGAAGACGGCGGTGGCGTCGTCGTACCGCTTCCCGCGGGCCGCGGTCGCCTCCGCCTCCGCTGCCCTGGTCCTCCTGACGAGTTCCCGCGGGCCCTCCTCGTCCAGGAGGCGGAGCAGGTCGCCCCACTCCATCCGGCCGAACCGCTCCACGAGCCTGGACGCGCCGTCGCTGAGCACCGCCGCCCGCCGCAGCCCCTCGACCGGCACCTCGCCGGTCAGTCCCTCGTACGCGGCCTCCGGCCTGGTGCTCGCCACCCAGAACCCGCCGGGGCTGTTGCGCGACCGCCGCACGCCCTCCAGGGTGTAGCTCGGCAGATGGTCGACCCGGTCGTCCCGGAAGACCCTGATCTCGCCGACGTCCACCACGATCGGCGAGTCGGCGAGGACGTACCACTCCACGGCCTCGCCGCGGCGGCGCAGCAGCGACACGGTCGCGGACGGGCTGTCCGGATTGCCCAGGTCGCACGTCTCGGTGTGCGCCTCCCCGGTCACCTTGATCGCCTCGGCGACCAGGTCGGGCAGCGGCTTGCCGTCCTCCAGCGCCAGCAGCGCCGCGATATGCCCGCCGAGCCTGCGCACCAGCCACGCCGGGTCGTGCCGGCAGCCGCTGTCCACTCCCTGCGGGGCCGTCGCGCCGTCCAGCAGCACCACCCAGCCGGGGCCGGCCGCCACGAAGTCCTCGTTCTCCCGTCCCGGCGTCGCCACACTCACATAACTCACCTGCACGGATGCAGGTCTACCCGCTGGCTCGCCCCTTGGGGAGCCCCTAGACCAATTCCCTCATCCCGCGTTCCCCCGCCCTGCCCGGTGTGGTGGCCCTAGGACGTGTCCGGTGGATCATGTGTTGATCCAGAGCAGAGCGGTGACCAGGACGATCGCTGCCCGGTAGTTGCGGGCGAGTTTGTCGAACCGGGTGGCGATGCCGCGCCATTGCTTGAGGCGGCCGATGCAGCGTTCGACCACGTTGCGGCGTTTGTAGAGGCCTGGGTCGAAGACCGGTGGGCGCCCGCCGCGTGAGCCCCCGCGGGGGCGGCCCGGCGGGGGGGGGGCGCGGTTGCGGGGGGTGGGCGCGCACCCGCGGCCCCGCCC
>NZ_JBFARL010000294.1:0-7472 GCF_040674655.1 Actinomadura sp. NPDC049753
GGCCGTCGCGGCCGGCGGCACCTCCTCATTCGGAGCCTTCATCCAGGGATTCCCTACTTGTAGGCCCTACTTGTACGCCTTGGCCGCCTCGGCCTCCAGCTTGGCCTGCGTGCCCTTGACGTCGGTCGGGTTCTGCACGAACTGGCGCAGCGCCTCCCACTCGCCCTTGCCGGGCGTCGCGCCGAACGCGGCGGGCGCCAGGTCGGACATGTCGTAGCGGGCGGCGTCGCCGGCCTGCTGGAGCTGGGTGATCAGCTGCTTGGCGATCGGGTCGGAGTAGGCGTCGGGCTTGACGTTCTTGTTCGGCGTCAGGTAGCCGCCGAGCCCGGCCCACACCGTGCCCGCCTCGGGCGAGGCGAGGTACTTCATGAGCTCCTGCGCGCCCTTGCCGTCCTTCAGCGCGACCGCGACGTCGCCGCCGAGGATCGCGGGGGCGGTGCCGCCGGCCTTCGGGAACGCGAACACCTTGGCGTCCGTGCCGACCTTGGCCTTGGTGGTGCCGATGTTGGCGGCGGCGAAGTCGCCGCCGTAGACCATGGCGGCCTTCTGCTGGCCGAACACCTGGGTGACCGACTCGTCGAACTTGGTCTTGGTCGCGGTCGCGACGCCGCCGTTCAGGTAGTCGGGCTTGCCCCAGACCTCGGCGAGCGTCTGCAGCGCCTTGCCCACGCTCGGGTCGGTCCACTTGATCTCGTGCTTGGCGAGCTTGTCGTAGTTCTCCGGTCCGGCCTGCGACAGGTAGACGTTCTCGAACCAGTCGGTCAGCGTCCAGGAGTCCTGCGGGCCCGCGGCGAGCGTGAACGGGGTGGTGCCCGCGTCCTGCAGCGTGCCCGCCGCCTTGGTCAGGTCGGCCCACGCCGCGGGCGGCTGGACGCCGGCCTCGTCGAACGCCTCCGGCCGGTACCACAGGATCGACTTGTAGGCGGCCTTGACGATCACGCCGTAGGTCTTGCCGTCGGAGGAGCCGAGCTCCTTCCAGTACGGCGCGAAGTTCTGCCCCACCTGCGAGACCACGTCGTCGCCCAGGGGCTTGAGCGCCCCCTTGCCGGCGTACTGCTGCATGAGGCCCGGCTGCGGCAGGATCGCCACGTCCGGCGGGTTCTTGGCCTCGATGCGCGGGCCGAGGTAGGCGTCGGTGTTCTCACCGGTGGAGGCGTAGTTGACCTTCGCCCCGGTCTTCTTCTCGAACGCCTGCAGGACCTTGCGGAAGTTCGCCTCCTCCGGACCGGTCCACTTGGCCGCGACCTCGATGGTGGTGCCCTTCAGCTCACCCCCGCCGGAGGGCGACGACCCGTCCCCGTCCTTGTCGTCGCCGCCGCAGGCGGCGGCCGCGGACAGCAGCAGTCCCGCCGCGACGGCGGCTCCCGTCACGCGCCTGCCGATGCCGGCGGAGCCGTGTCGGGGGGTGCGGGGGGAGGTCCCCCCGCCGGCAAAGCTGACCCTCATTCCTCATCCTCCCTGGCCGGAGCGGCGTCGCCTGTTCCCCAGATCGACGCGCCGGACTCGATATCGAAGAAGTGCAGGCGGCCGGTGTCGACGCGGATCGTCACCGGGTCCCCCACCTTGACGCGGGTGCGCGGGCTGAACCGCGCGACCAGGTCGGTGCGGGGGCTCTCCAGGTCCCCCAGCACGTCGGTCCCCGCGTCGCGCGCGAGCTCCTTGGTGTCCTCGGTGACGACCTGGGACGCCTCGATCGCGAAGTGCACCAGCACGTCCGAGCCCATCGCCTCGACGAGGTCGGCGGTGGAGGCCAGCCCGGACCCCTCGGGCGTCTCCACGAGCTCGGAGTCCTCCATGTCCTCGGGGCGGATGCCGACGACGACGTCGCCGCCGAGGTGGGACGCCAGGGCCGGGCGCTCGGTCATCACCTCGGCCGGCAGCGTCAGGGTCTGGCCGCCGACCTCCAGGCGCGGGTTCTCCGCGTCGCCGGACAGCGTGCCCTGGATCAGGTTCATGGCCGGTGAGCCGATGAATCCGGCGACGAACAGGTTCGCCGGCCGGTCGTAGAGCTCCTGCGGCGCGGCGACCTGCTGCAGGCGCCCCTTCTTCATCACCGCGACCCGGTCGCCGAGCGTCATCGCCTCGGTCTGGTCGTGGGTGACGTAGATCGTGGTGACGCCGAGGTCGCGCTGGAGGCGGGCGATCTCGGCGCGCATCTGGACGCGCAGCTTGGCGTCGAGGTTGGACAGCGGCTCGTCCATCAGGAACGCCTGCGGCTCCCGGACGATCGCGCGGCCCATCGCGACGCGCTGCCGCTGCCCGCCCGACAGGTTGCGGGGCTTCTTGTCCAGGTAGTCGGTCAGGCCCAGGGTCCGCGCGGCCCGGTCGACCTTCTCGCGGATCTCGGCCTTCGGCAGCTTGCGCAGCGACAGCCCGAAGCCGATGTTGTCGCGCACCGAAAGGTGCGGGTAGAGGGCGTAGCTCTGGAACACCATCGCGACGTCGCGGTCCCGGGACGGCACCCGGTTGACGACCCGCCCGCCGATCGTGACCTCGCCCTCGGAGATCTCCTCCAGCCCGGCGACCATCCGCAGCGCGGTGGTCTTGCCGCAGCCCGACGGGCCCACCAGGACGAGGAACTCCCCGTCGGCGATGTGGAGGTTCAGGTCGGTCACGGCCCGCGTGCCGTCGGGATAGACCTTCCCGACGCTGGTCAGGTCGACCTCTGCCACGGCGTCTCCTCTTCGTCACGGCACGTCGATGCGGAAGAAACTCGGCTTACTCCCGCGTAACAGTGCAACAAGGAGGTACAGGGCCGGACACTCGGATCGCAACCGGGGGAGGCACGCTTCGGCGCATTTGATACAGAGATCGTTACCGAGCCGTTTCCGTCTCAATTTGCGCTGCCCGAAAACACCACGTGGGCATGAACGCGAACCCGTTCATGCCCACGGTCGTCCGGGCGCCCGAACGCCCCGGACCGGCGTCAGTCCACGACCACCAGCCCGCGCTCGGTGACGTTCATCGGCGCGTAGCCCTCCTCGGTGCACACGACGATGTCCTCGATGCGGGCGCCGTGCGGGCCGGGGTAGATGCCGGGCTCGATCGAGAACGCCATCCCGGGCTCCAGCGGCTCGCGGTTGCCGGCGACGATGTAGGGCTCCTCGTGCGACTCCAGCCCGATGCCGTGGCCCGTGCGGTGGAAGAAGTGCCGGCCGTGCCCGGCGGCCGCGATGATGTCGCGGCCCGCCGCGTCCACCTCCTCCGGCGTCGCCCCCGGCCGCACGGCCTCACAGGACGCCCGCTGCGCCTCCTCCAGCACCGCGAAGTACGCGCGGTACTCGGCGGGCGGCTCGCCCACGCAGTAGTTGCGGGTCGAGTCCGAGCAGTAGCCGCTCGGCATCGTCCCGCCGATGTCGACCACCACGGGCTCGCCGGGACCGATGACCCGGTCCGACAGCTCGGCGTGCGGGTTGGCGCCGTTCGGGCCGGAGCCGACGATGACGAAGTCGACCTGCGCGTGCCCCTCGGCGATGATCAAGTCGGCGATGTCGCGGCCGACCTCGCGCTCGGTGCGCCCGGCCCTCAGCAGGTCGGGGACCCGGCGGTGCACCCGGTCGATCGCCTCCCCCGCCTCGCGCAGCGCCGCCACCTCCGCCGCGCTCTTGCGCATCCGCAGCTCCCGCAGCACGCTCCCGGCCGCGACCTGCTCCGCGCCGGGCATCGCGCCGCGGAACCGCAGCGCCATGACCGCCCACATCCGGTCGGCCAGCCCGACGGTCCCCACGTCCCGCGGGAGGCGGCCGGCCACCAGCGCGTAGGGGTCGTCGGTCTCGTCCCACGGCACCAGCTCCAGACCGAGGGACCCCGCCGGCGACTCCTGCGCGGCGGGCAGCTCCAGCCGGGGGACGACCAGGAACGGCTCGCCGCCGGCCGGGACCACCAGGCAGGTGAGCCGCTCGAGCTGCTTGGCGTCGTACCCGGTGACGTACCGCAGGTCAGGGCCGGGTGTCAGCAGGACCGCCCCGAGGCCCGCCTTCTCCGTCGCCTCGCGCACCAGGCCGACACGCTCGCGCGGATACAACTCCGTTGTCACATCCGTCTCCATATCTCAGCTCCTCTCCAGTGGCCGGTACCAGGATCCCAGGAGCGTCCGGGCGCCGGTGACCCGGCCCGCGTGGCAGCATGTGCCCCATGAGCGGGCTGATGCTGCTGGACACGCCGTCGTTGTACTTCCGCGCCTTCTTCGGAGTCCCCGAGTCGGTGACGGCTCCCGACGGGACGCCGGTGAACGCGGTGCGCGGGCTCGTCGACATGATCGCCCGGCTCGTCCAGGACCGGCGGCCGGAGCGGCTCGTGTGCTGCATGGACGCCGACTGGCGCCCGGCGTTCCGGGTGGACGCGCTGCCCTCCTACAAGGCGCACCGGGTGGCCGAGGACGGCGGCGACCAGACCCCCGACGCGCTGGAGGCCCAGCTCCCGGTCATCGAGCAGGTGCTGGACGCCTTCGGGCTGGCGCGCGCGGGCGTCCCCGGCTACGAGGCCGACGACGTCATCGGGACGCTCGCGGTGCGGGGGGCGGCCGACGGGCCCGTCGACATCGTGACCGGCGACCGCGACCTGTTCCAGCTCGTCGACGACCGCGCCCCCGTCTGCGTCCTGTACACCGCGCGCGGGATCCGGAACCTGCAGGTGATGGGCGAGAAGGAGGTCGCGGCCAAGTACGGCATCCCGGGCCGCGGCTACGGCGACTACGCCACGCTGCGCGGCGACCCGAGCGACGGGCTGCCCGGCGTGCCGGGGGTCGGCGACAAGACCGCCGCCGCGCTCGTCACCCGGTTCGGATCGGTCGAGGGGATCCTCGCGGCGCTGGACGCCGGCACCGACGAGGGGTTCCCGGCGGGCGCGCGCCGCCGGATGGAGGCGGCGCGCGAGTACCTGGCCGCCGCCGAGACGGTGGTGCGGGTCGTCACCGACATCGACGCCCCCGAGCTGGCGGGCCTGGACGACCGGCTGCCCGCCGAGCCGCGCGACGCCGAGGCCCTCGTTCGGCTCGCCGACACCTGGAACCTGTCCAGCCCGGTCAACCGCCTGCTGAACGCGCTCTCCCGCTGACCGCCTCCTCGATGCAAATTGCGCCGAGAGTGTCAGATGACACAGACAGCGCGGTCTCCGGCGTGCAGCATTCGGAGCGGTGAGGGGTTCTCCTTGGCACATGAAGGCGACCGGTACCCGCGGCACTTGGGCCTCAACGCCCCACTCCCCCCAATTGCCGCGGGTACCGGTTAATCCGAACCCCGGACCGGAGACGGACGTGCCGTGACCGAGCGGACCCGACCCCGCGGCGGCCTCGCCGCGGGCCCCGGCGGCGGATTCTGGGCCGCGCTGGACGGACCGGAGCGCGCGGCGCTGCGGGCCGCCGGGCGGGCGCGGAGCTACCAGCCGAGAACGCCCCTGTGCTACCAGGGCGACGATTCCGACCACATCATCGTCATCGAGTCGGGCTGGGCGAAGGTCACCTGCGCCGGCGAGGACGGCCGGGCGGTCGTGCTCGCCGTGCGCGGCCCCGGGGACCTGGTCTGCGAGAGCGCGGTGCTCGGCGGCCGCGAGCGGTCGGCGACGGTGCAGGCGCTCGACCACGTCCGGGCGCTGATCGTCCCGGCGGCCCGGTTCACCGCCTTCCTGGACGCCCATCCCCGGGTGTGGCGGCTGGTCAGCGGCACGTTCGTGCGGCGGCTCGACGACGCCGACCGCAGGCTGCGGGCGCACGTGTCGGCGCAGGGGGCCCGGCGGCTGGCGATCCTGCTGTCGGGACTCGCCGAACTGTCGGCCCGGCACGCCCCGCCCGCCGCCGGCGGCGCGGTCGCGATCGGGCCGCCGCTGTCCCAGGAGGAGCTCGGCAGCTGGATGGACGCCTCCCGGGAGACCGTCGCGCGGGCGCTGTCCACGCTGCGGCGCGAGGGCCTGGTCAGCACCGGGTGGCGCAAGATCACCGTGGAGGACCCGCCGGGGCTGCGCGCGTTCGCGGACTCCCCGGAGGACTGAGGCCGCCCGGCCGGAGACCGAGCGGCCGGTCCACCGCCTTTACATTGTAGATTCACAGCGGGATCTGGCGATTCGTCCCGTACGCTCGGTCGTGTGCCGCGCCGAACGCTGCGACTGCGTACCGCCGAGGCCGACGCCGAGGTCCGCGCGGGGCTCGACCGGATCCGCGCCGAGTTCTCGGTGCCCGGCGCGTTCCCGCCCGCCGCCCTCGCCGAGGCCACCGCGTCCGCGCCTCCCCTGAACGGCCGGGTGGACCTGCGCGACGTCCCGTTCTTCACCCTGGACCCGCCCGGCTCGCTCGACCTCGACCAGGCGATGCACCTGGAGCGGCGCGGGTCCGGGCACCGGGTGCGGTACGCGATCGCCGACGTGGCCGGGTTCGTCCGTCCGGGCGGCGCGCTCGACACCGAGGCGCGCGCCCGCGGCGTCACGCTCTACCTGCCGGACGCGAGCTCGCCGCTGCATCCGCGCCCCCTGTCGGAGGGGACCGCGAGCCTCCTGCCCGGCCGGGAGCGCCCCGCCGTGGCGTGGACGATCGACATCGACGACGCCGGGCGGATCACCGGCGTGGACGTGCGGCGCGCCCTCGTGCGCAGCCGCGACCGGCTCGACTACGCCACCGTCCGCCGCGGCGACGGCGACCCGCGGATCGCGCTGCTCGGCGAGATCGGCGAGCGGCTCATCGCGGCGGAGGCCGCGCGCGGCGGTGTGAGCCTGCCGCTGCCCGAGCAGGAGGTCGTGCACGCGGGCGGCGGCTGGGCGCTGAAGCTGCGCGGCGACCTGGCGACCGAGGCGTGGAACGCGCAGATCTCGCTGCTGACCGGGCGGGCCGCGGCCCGGCTGATGCTGGACGGCGGCGTCGGGCTGCTGCGCACCATGCCGCCCGCGCCGGCCGAGGCGGTCGAGCGGCTGCGGCTGGCGGCCCGGGCGCTCGGGGTCTCCTGGCCCGGGGGCGCCTCCTACGGCGACATCGTCCGCGCCCTGGACCCGGCGCTCCCCCGGCACGCGGCGTTCCTGCACGACGCGGCGGGGCTGATGCGCGGCGCCGGCTACACCGCCTTCGACGGGGCGCCGCCGGAGCAGGCCGCGCACGCCGCCGTCGCCGCCCCGTACGCGCATGTCACCGCGCCGATCCGGCGGCTGGCCGACCGGTACGCCACGGAGGTGTGCCTGGCGCTGGCGGCGGACCGCCCCGTCCCGCAATGGGCGCGCGAGGCGCTGCCGCACCTGCCCGAGGCGATGCAGCGGGCGCTGCGGCGCGGCGCCGACATCGACCACGCGTGCGTGGACCTCGTGGAGGCGCTGCTCCTGCGCGACCACGTCGGGGACGAGTTCGACGCTGTGGTGGTGGACGTGAACGGCGACCGCACCGGCGGGCGCGTCCAGCTGGTGGCGCCGCCGGTGTTCGGCCGCTGCGACGGGGAGGGGCTGCCGCTCGGCGAGCACGTCAGGGTGCGGCTGGAAGAAGCGGACCCGGCGCGCCGCCG
>NZ_JBFARL010000295.1:0-7407 GCF_040674655.1 Actinomadura sp. NPDC049753
CTGCGCCCGGTCGGCTTCCGGCCGCTGCTGAGCGGGGGCCGGGGGCGCGGCGGCGGCCTGCGCCACCGACTGCTGCTGCGCGGTCTGCTGCGGGCCCGGCGGCTCGGACCGCCCGACCCGACTGGGGATCGGGTTGGCCGGCGCGGGCGGCGGGACGGGACGCGGGGGCGGGGGCAGCCGCTTGCTCTCCGGCTCAGGGGCCGGCTTGGCCGGACGCCCCTCGTCGAAACCCGCCGCGATCACCGTGACCCGGACCTCGTCGCCGAGCGCGTCGTCGATGACCGCGCCGAAGATGATGTTGGCATCGGGCGCCGCCGCGTTGGACACCAGCTGCGCCGCCTCGTTGATCTCGAACAGCCCGAGGTCGGAGCCGCCGGAGATGGACAGCAGCACGCCGTGCGCGCCGTCGATGCTGGCCTCCAGCAGCGGGCTGGAGATCGCCATCTCGGCGGCGGCGACCGAGCGGTCGTCGCCGCGCGCCGAGCCGATGCCCATCAGCGCCGAGCCGGCGCCGGACATCACGGACTTGACGTCGGCGAAGTCCAGGTTGATCAGGCCCGGGGTGGTGATCAGGTCGGTGATGCCCTGGACACCGGACAGCAGCACCTGGTCGGCGGCCTTGAAGGCGTCCAGCACGCTGACCTGCCGGTCGGAGATCGACAGCAGCCGGTCGTTCGGGATGACGATGAGGGTGTCGACCTCGTCGCGCAGCGTCTCGATGCCGGCCTCGGCCTGCATCGCGCGGCGCTTGCCCTCGAAGCTGAACGGCCGGGTGACGACGCCTATGGTCAGGGCTCCGAGCGAGCGGGCGATGTTGGCGACCACGGGCGCGCCGCCGGTGCCGGTGCCGCCCCCTTCGCCGGCGGTGACGAACACCATGTCGGCGCCCTTGAGGACCTCCTCGATCTCCTCCCGGTGGTCCTCGGCGGCCTTGCGGCCGACGTCGGGGTTCGCCCCGGCGCCGAGGCCCCGGGTGAGCTCGCGGCCCACGTCCAGTTTCACGTCGGCGTCACTCATCAGCAGCGCCTGGGCGTCCGTGTTGATCGCGATGAACTCGACGCCCTTGAGTCCCTCTTCGATCATCCGGTTGACGGCGTTGACGCCGCCGCCGCCGATGCCGACGACCTTGATGACCGCGAGGTAATTCTGCGGTGCTGCCACGACGAGGGGCCTTTCCGCTCTCTCCGACCGCCCTGCCCGATCTGCCGACCGTGCCGTCGCGGTGTTCCCGACCTGTATTCCGAACTGTGTTTTGAGCTGTGTTTCGTTCTGTGTTTCGAGCTGGATGTTCGAGCTGGTTTGTGAAGCCTCGCTGCGAAGCCGCCTGCGGGCGGGGGTAAACCCTCACCCTCAACTTGAGGCTTACAGTTATGTCAACCTGAGGACTGATACGGACAGTAGGGCGGCCTTACCGCCAGGGTCAACTAACCTCCCCCGAACTCGACCGGCGTGTCGCGGAACGCCCGCCTTCGCAGGTCCCCCGCCCGGTCGCCCGAGCGGGCTATTTCGTCTTGAGGACCTCCGGCGAGCTGACGTCGACGGTGCGGACGGCGCGCCCCGCCGCCGTCCGCCGCACGGCGTCCAGCAACCTGATCTTCTCGTCTGCCCGTTCGGCCGCGCCCCACACCACCGTCTGGCCGCCCGCCATGTAGAGGGTCACCTCTTCGGGGCCGCTCGCCTCCACCTCGGTGAGCTTGCCGCTGAGGCGTTCGGGCAGCGCGGACAGCACGGTGAGCGCCGCCAGGGTCGCCCGGTCGGACGGCCCGGGCGAGGCGACCGTGAGCGCGGGCAGCCCCGCCGGGCGGCCCTCCTCGTCGGCGACGGTCACGCCGTGCCGGTCGAGCAGGTGGTAGCCGTCGCCGTCGCGGAACACCGCGATCGGCCGGCGCTCCCGCACGACGATGCGGACCGTCCCCGGCCAGCGCCGCTCGATCGCCGCCGACTCGACCTCGCGGAGCCGCTCGACGCGGTCGCGGACCGCGCCCGTCCTGAGCCGCACCATCGGCGTGCCGAGATCGATCCCGGCCGCGGCCACCACCTGGTCGGCGGACGCGAGGCGGGTGCCCGTCACCTCGACGTGCCGCACCACCAGCAGCCTCGACCCGAGCAGGACCCAGGACACCGCGCCGAGCGCGCCGACCACCAGGAGGGTGACGAACACCACCTTCCAGCGGTTCGCGCGGCCGCGCCCGTCCGGCGCCGCGGCCTCCGTCTCCGGATCGTGCTCCGGCTCCGGCGACGCGCGGCGGCCCGTCTGCGCCTCGGTCATGCCCCAAGCCTGACAGTGATTCCCGCGCCGGCCGCCGACCGCGCGGGCGACGGCGTGTCACGCCCTCCGCTGAAAGCCGATCCCCCCGACATGCCCGATCCCCTCGGCGAGCCCGATCCCGCTGGCGAGCCCTATCGCCCCGACGGGCCCTGCGCCCCGGCGAGCCGTTCCAGGATGAGCGGGCCGAGCTGGGTCACGTCACCGGCGCCCAGCGTGATGACGACGTCGCCGGGGCGGGCGAGCGACGCCGCGATGCCGGGCACCTCGTCCCGCTCGGGCGCGTAGACGGTCTCGGTTCCCGGCGGGACGGCATCGGCGACGAGCGCGCCCGTGACGCCGGGCTCCGGGTCCTCGCGGGCGCCGTAGACGTCGAGGACGACCGCGACGTCGGCGAGGCCGAGGGCGGCGCCGAACTCGGCGGCGAAGAACCGGGTGCGGCTGTACAGGTGCGGCTGGAACACGGCGACGATGCGGCCCCGCCCGCCCGGCCCCTCGCCCTTCTCCCCCAGGTAGTCGCGGGTGGCGTCCAGGTCGGCGGTCAGCTCGGTCGGGTGGTGGGCGTAGCTGTCGAACACCTCGACGCCGCCCGCCTCGCCCTTGCGCTCCAGCCGCCGCATCGCCCCGCCGAACGCGGCGAGGCCGTCGCGCACCGGGGCGTCGTCCAGGCCGAGTGACCGCGTGACCGCGATGACGGCGGCGGCGTTCAGCGCGTTGTGCCGCCCCGGCACGGCCAGCGTGAACTCCCCGTCGCCCTCGATCTCGAAGCGGGAGCCGAGGCCGCGCGGCGTGAACCCGGTCACGCGCAGGTCGGCGCCCTCGGCCTCCCCGTAGGTCAGCACCGTCAGGCCGCGGGCCCGCGCCCGCCCGGCGAGCTCCATCGCGACCGGGTCGTCGGCGCCGGCGACGAGGGTGCCGCCCGGCTCGATCCGGTCGACGAAGCGGGCGAAGTTCTCCTTGACCTTCTCGAACCCGCCGTAGTTGTCGAGGTGGTCGGCCTCGACGTTGGTGACGACCGCGATGTTCGGGGTGTACATGAGGAACGAGCCGTCGCTCTCGTCGGCCTCCGCGACGAACGCCTCGCCGGTGCCCTCGTCAGCGCCGAGGCCGGTGGTGACGAGCTGCCCGCCGATGCAGTAGGACGGGTCGGCGCCGGCGTGCTGGAGCGCCACCGTGAGCATCGAGGTGGTGGTGGTCTTGCCGTGCGTGCCGGCGACCGCGACGGCCCGGCGGTCCGCCATCAGCGAGGCGAGCGCGGCCGAGCGGTGCAGGACGCGGAGCCCGCGCGCGCGGGCGGCGACCAGCTCGGGGTTGGTGTCGCGGATCGCCGTGGACACCACGACGGTGTCGGCTTCGCCCAGGTGCGCGGCGTCGTGCCCGACGAACACCTTGGCGCCGAGGTCGCCGAGCTGGGTGAGCAACTCGGAGTCGCGCGCGTCGCTGCCGGACACGGCCATGCCGCGCCGCAGCATGATGCGGGCGACGCCGGACATCCCGGCGCCCCCGATCGCGATGAAGTGGACCCGGCCGAGCTCGGCCGCCGGCACCGCCTCCCCCGGATCGATCAGGCTCATCGGGCGGCGCCCGCGGAGCGGACCACTTCGTAGACCATCTGGGCGAGCGCGACGTCGGCGTCGCGGCGGCCCATCCGGCCGGCGGCCTCCGACATGTGCGCGACGCGGGCCGGGTCGGCCAGCACCGGCAGCAGGTGCCGGGCGATCCAGTCCGGCGACAGCTCGGCGTTGTCGACCAGCATGCCGCCGCCCGCCGCGACGATCGGCTCGGCGTTCAGCCGCTGCTCGCCGTTGCCGATCGGGAGCGGGACGTACACCGCCGGCAGCGCGACCGCGGCGAGCTCGGCGCAGGTCATCGCGCCCGCGCGGCACATCGCCATGTCGGCGGCGGCGTAGGCGAGGTCCATCCGGTCGCAGTAGGGGATCGTGACGTACTGCGGGCCGCCGGCCGCGGGCTCGGGCTCCTCGGTGTTCTTCGGCCCGACGATGTGCAGCACCTGGATGCCCGCCTGCCGGAAGTACGGCGCGGAGGCCACGGCGGCCTGGTTCAGCGAGCGGGCGCCCTGCGAGCCGCCGAAGATCAGCAGCGTGGGCAGGTCGGGGAGCAGCCCGAAGTAGGAGCGGGCCTTGTCGCCCATCGCCAGCCGGTCCAGCGTCGCGATCTCGCGGCGCAGCGGGATCCCCACGAACCGGGCGTTCGGCAGCGGCGAGTCGGCGTGCGAGACCGCGACGTGCTCGGTGAAGCGGGCGCCGAGCTTGTTGGCCAGGCCGGGCTTCGGGTTGGCCTCGTGCACGATGATCGGCACCTTGCGCTTGCGCGCCGCGAGGTAGCCCGGGGTGGCGACGTAGCCGCCGAAGCCGACGAGGATGTCGGCCTGGGCCTGGTCGAGGACGGAGGCCGCCGCGTTGATCGCCCCGCGCAGCCGGCCGGGCACCGACAGCAGCTGCGGGGTGAGCGTGCGCGGCAGCGGCACCGGCGGGATCAGGGCGAGCTCGTAGCCCCGCTGCGGGACGAGACGGGTCTCCAGCCCCCGCTCGGTCCCCAGGCAGACGACCCCGGTGTTCGGGTCGTTGCGGCGCAGCGCGTCGGCGAGCGCCAGGGCGGGCTCGATGTGTCCGGCGGTGCCGCCGCCGGCCAGGACAACCCTCATGTCCGTTGACAACTCCTCAGCGTGGTTCGAAGGGGGGATTTCAACGCCGTGCCAGACCCAGCCAGCTTAGAGCCCTCACGACCGGTCCGGGACCCCGTGCGGAGAGTGCCTGCCGCGCGCCGGGCTCGCGCTTGGCGAACGCGAGCAGCATGCCGAGCGCGAACAGGGTCGGGATGAGCGCCGAGCCCCCGTAGGACACCAGCGGGAGGGGGATTCCCGTGATGGGCAGGACGCCGATGACCGCGCCGATGTTCACGATCGCCTGGACGACCAGCCACGCCGTGGCCCCCGCGGCGGCGAGCCGGGTGAACGGGTCCTTCACACGCCTGGCGATCCGCAGGCCCGCGTAGGTGAGCATTCCGAACAGGCCGAGCACGACGAGGGTCCCGACGAGGCCGAACTCCTCCCCCACGATCGCGAAGATGAAGTCGGTCTCGGCGTGCGGCAGGTAGTCCCACTTGGCGCGGCCCTCGCCGAGGCCCGTGCCGAACAGGCCGCCCGAGGCGACCGCGAACAGCCCCTGCGTGCCCTGGTAGTTGGTGGTGAGCTGGTTGCCGGACGGGTCGAGGAACCCGGTGAGGCGCTGCATCCGGTACGGCTCGACGATGATGAGGATCGACACGAGCAGGCACACGAGCCCCGCGATGCCGACGAACAGCCGGCCGGGGGCGCCGACGACCCACAGCAGCGCCAGGAAGATCGTGAGGAGCACCAGCGTGGTGCCGAGGTCGCTGCCCAGCATCACCAGCAGGACGAGCAGCCCGGCGCCCGGCATCAGCGGGACCAGCAGCGGCCGCCACTCGGTGAGCTGGCCGAGCCGGTCCTTGCGGGCCAGCAGGTCGGCGCCCCACAGCACGAGGGCGAGCTTGGCCAGCTCGGACGGCTGGATCTGCACCGGGCCGAGGTCGACCCAGCGGGTCGCGCCGCCCGCGCTGCGCCCGAGCCCGGGGACCAGCACCAGCGCCAGCGCGACGACCGACAGCAGCAGCAGCGGGTAGGCGAGCGCGCGGAACGTCTTCACCGGCAGCCGGGACGCCACCCACATGCCGGGCAGCCCGATCGCGACCCACATGGCCTGCTTCTGGAACAGCGTGTACGCCGAACCCGTCGCCTGGAGCTGCTTCACGCTGGAGGCCGACAGCACCATCGTCAGGCCGAGCGCGAGCAGCATCACCGAGCAGCCCAGCACCAGGTAGTAGGAGGTGAGGGGCCGGTCGAGCAGCCCCACGGCGGCGACCACCTGCTCCCGTGGACCCGGACGCCGGGCGGCGCCGTCCTCCCCGGCCGCGGTGGTCATCGCTACCGGGCGTCCCGGGAGAGGCGCTCGACCGCCGCGATGAAGGCGTCCCCGCGGGCCGGGTAGTTGGCGAACATGTCGAAGGAGGCCCCGACGGGCGCGAGCAGCACGGTGTCCCCCGGCCGGGCGAGGCCGGAGGCGTGGGCGACGACGCGGTCCATGGCCCCAGTGTCGGTGTCGGGGACGTCCACCACGGGGACATCCGGGGCGTGTCGCGCGAGCGCCTCGGCGATCCGGTGCCGGTCGCGCCCCATCAGCACGGCGCCGCGCAGCCGGCCGGCGCACGAGCGCACCAGGTCGTCGACGTCCAGGCCCTTGAGGAGGCCGCCGGCGATCCACACGACGCTGTCGTAGGCGGCGAGGGACGCGGCGGCGGCGTGCGGCTGGGTCGCCTTGGAGTCGTTGACGTAGGCGACGCCCGCGACGTCGGCGACGTGCTGGATGCGGTGCGGGTCGGGGACGAACGCCCGCAGCCCCTCGCGGACGGCCTCGGGCGGCGCGCCGAACGCGCGGGCCAGCCCCGCGGCGGCGAGCGCGTTGGCGACGTTGTGCGGCGCGAACGGCCGCACGTCGCCGAGCGCGGCGAGTTCGGCGGCCTGGCACGCGGGGTCGTCGGTGAAGGCCCGGTCGACCAGCAGTTCCTCCACGACGCCGAGCTCCCCGGGGCGCGGCACCCGGAGGGTGAAGCCGATCCGCCGGGCCACGCCCCCGGCGCGTTCGGCGAGCGCCGCGGAGGTGTCGTCGTCGGCGTTGTAGACGGCGACGCAGCCCGGGGCGAAGATCTTGGCCTTGGCGCCGACGTAGGCGTCCATGGAGCCGTGCCAGTCGAGGTGGTCGGGCGCGACGTTCAGCACCGTGGCCGCGTACGGGGCGAGGGAGCGGGACCAGTGCAGCTGGTAGCTCGACAGCTCCACCGCCAGCACGTCGTAGGGCTCGCTCACGGCCTCCACGATGGGCGTGCCGACGTTCCCGACGGCCAGGGCCTTGTGCCCGGCGGCGGTGAGCATGCACGCCAGCATCCGCACGACGGTGGTCTTGCCGTCCGTCCCGGTGATGGCCAGCCAGGGCGCCGCGCCCTCGGGGCGGAGCCGCCACGCCAGCTCCACCTCCCCGATGATCTCGATGCCGGCCGCGGCGGCCGCGGCGAGCAGCGGCGCGTCCGGCCGCCAGCCCGGCGAG
>NZ_JBFARL010000296.1:0-7407 GCF_040674655.1 Actinomadura sp. NPDC049753
GCTGCTCGCCGCCGCCGCCGGCAGCGCCCTGGCCCGCACCGCCCGCGACCTGGCCGCCCGCGCCGCCACCGCCGCCGTCGAGGCCGTCCTCCGCGAACTGCTCCGCGACGCGCTCAAGCTCGCCCTGCGCGACACCCTGCGCGGCATCATCGTCGAGGTGTCCCGCGACGTCGTCGTCGACGTCGCCAAGACCACCTGGACCACCGCCACCCGCCCCGCCGCGCCCCGCCCGGCCGCCGCGACCGCCGTCGTCATCGAGGCCACCGTCGAAACCGCCGAGCCCGACGAGCCCGCCGCCAGCGGCGGCGACGTGTGGGCCGACGCCACCGCCGACACCACCGCCGACGTCGGCGCGTCCCCCGACCGCGAACGCTGAACCGCCCCTCAGAAGTTTCTGAAAGAACCATGAGAAACGCCCGCCGGTGGCCGGGCCGCCCACCGGCGCTGTCTACCGTGAGTGCATGGAACCCGGCCCGCAGGACGCACCGCCCCCGCGGATCCTCGTGGTCGACGACGAACCCGCCGTCCGCGAGTCCCTGACCAGCAGCCTGGAGTTCGAGGGCTACCGGGTCGCCGGCGCCGCCGACGGCGTCACCGCCCTGGACCAGGTCGAGCGCGAAGCCCCCGACCTGGTCGTGCTGGACGTGCTCATGCCGCGCATGGACGGCCTGACCACCTGCCGGCGGCTGCGCGCCCTCGGCGCCACCATGCCGGTCCTCATGCTCACCGCCCGCGACATGGTCGGCGACCGCGTCACCGGCCTGGACGCCGGCGCCGACGACTACCTCGCCAAGCCGTTCGACCTCGACGAGCTGCTCGCCCGCGTCCGCGCCCTGCTGCGCCGCGCCGCCATGACCGCCCCCGCGCCCGCCGGCGCCGCACCCGGCGACGTCCTGGCCTTCGACGACCTGCGCATGAACACCCTCACCCGCGAGGTCACCCGCTCCGGGCGCCCCCTGGAACTGACCCGCACCGAGTACATGCTGCTGGAGATGTTCCTCACCCACCCCCGCCAGGTCCTCACCCGCGAGCAGATCCTGGAGACCGTCTGGGGATTCGACTTCGAACCCGCCTCCAACTCCCTGGACGTGTACGTGATGTACCTGCGGCGCAAGACCGAGGCGGGCGGGCTGCCGCGGCTGGTGCACACCGTCCGCGGCGTCGGGTACGTGCTGCGCCCGGCGGCGTCCCCGTGAGCACCCGCGCCCCCGTCGCCCGCCGCCTCACCCGGCGGCTCACGCTGCGCGCCCGCATGGCGCTGCTCACCGCCGCCGCCGTCGCGCTCGCCGTCGCCGCCTGCGCCAGCGCCGGATGGCTGCTGACCCGCAACCAGCTGTACCGCGAACTGGACCGCCGCCTCGGCGCGGTGTCGGGCGGCCCGCCCGGCGCCCGCGACGGCGGCCACCGCGACGGGCAGCCCCCCTTCCACGGCCCCCGCCTGCCCCGCCGGCCCGAGGCGATCCTGGCCGCCTGCTCCTCCGAGCCCACCGGCACCGGCGCCCAGAACCCGCCGCCCGGCCCCTACGAGATCATGCAGATGGTCCGCGCCGACGGGCGGCGCTGCACCGTCCCCGGCGCCGGCGCGCTCCAGGTCGGCGCCGAGGACGCGCGGGTCGCCCGCGGCGAACGCGACCACGCCTACCACGACGGCACCGGCGTCACCGCCTCCGGCACCGAGGACGGCGTCCGGATCCTCACCCGCTCGTTCCGGCTGCCCGACGGCACCCCCGCCGCCGTGTCCTACGCCATCTCCCTCGACGAGGTCCAGGGGCCCTTGGACAACCTGGCGCTGCTGCTCACCGCCGTCACCGCCCTCGGCGTCCTGGTCTCCGCCGCCGCCGGACTCATGATCGCCCGCGCGTCGCTGCGGCCCGTGGACGAGCTCACCGGCGCCGTCGAGCACATCGCCCGCACCGAGGACCTGGACACCCGCATCCCCGAGGAGGGCACCGACGAGATCGCCCGGCTCAGCCGCTCCTTCAACACCATGACCGCCGCCCTGGCCGCCTCCCGCGAACGCCAGCAGCAGCTCATCGCCGACGCCGGCCACGAGCTGCGCACCCCCCTGACCAGCCTGCGCACCAACATCGACCTGCTGCTGCGCGCAGAGGCCGCCGGCCGCGACCTGCCCGAGGAGACCCGCCGCAACCTGCTGGCCAGCGTCCGCGCGCAGATGCGGGAACTGTCCAGCCTCGTCGGCGACCTGCTGGAACTGGCCCGCCCCGCCGACACCGCCCCCGTCCACGAGACCGTCGCCCTGCACGAGGTCCTGGACCGCGCCGTCGAACGCGCCCGCCTGCGCGGCCCCGGCCTCACCGTCACCTGCGACGCCCGGCCCTGGCACGTCCACGGCGACCCCGCCTCACTGGAACGCGCCATCGTCAACCTCCTGGACAACGCCGTGAAGTTCAGCCCGCCCGGCGGCACCGTCACCGCCGCCCTGCACGACGGCGAGCTCACCGTCCGCGACCACGGCCCCGGCATCCCCGCCGCCGACCTGCCGCACGTGTTCGAACGGTTCTGGCGCTCCCCGTCGGCCCGCAGCCTGCCCGGCTCCGGGCTCGGGCTGTCCATCGTCGCGCGCGTCGTCGCCGAATGCGGCGGAAGCGTCGCCCTGGAACCCGCCCCCGGCGGCGGCACCCTCGCCCGCGTCCACCTCCCCGGCACCCCCGGCCCCGGCGACTGAACACCCCCCGGCGGGTTTCTCATGCGGCGTTAAGACACGGCTCACCGCCCTCCCACACCGGCCCCCGAACCTCGGTCCCATGAGTCACCTCATCACCGAACCGGGCACGCCCGCCGCGCCGCCCCCGCCGCCGCACGACCACGGCGGACGGGGACGGCTCGTCGAGGTGGTCGTCCCCGTCCACAACGAGGAACGCGTCCTGGCCGCCAGCGTCGAACGCCTGCACGCCTACCTCGCCGACACCCTTCCCTACCCCTTCCGCATCACCGTCGCCGACAACGCCAGCACCGACGCCACCTGGCCGATCGCCCGCGACCTGGCCGACCGCCACCCCCGCGTCCGCGCCGTCCGCCTGCGCGACAAGGGCCGCGGCCGCGCCCTGCGCCACGTGTGGGGCACCAGCGACGCCGACGTCGTCGCCTACATGGACGTCGACCTGTCCACCGACCTGGACGCGTTCCTGCCGCTGGTCGCCCCCCTCATCTCCGGGCACAGCGACCTGGCCATCGGCTCCCGCCTGACCCGCGGCTCCGCCGTCGTGCGCGGCCCCCGCCGCGAGATCATCTCGCGCTGCTACAACCTGCTGCTGCGCACCGCGCTGGCCGCCCGCTTCACCGACGCCCAGTGCGGCTTCAAAGCCGCCCGCACCGAGATCGTCCAGGCGCTGCTGCCCTCGGTCGAGGACGAGGAGTGGTTCTTCGACACCGAGCTGCTGCTGCTCGCCGAACGCAACGGGCTGCGCATCCACGAGGTCCCCGTCGACTGGGTCGACGACCCCGACAGCCGCGTCGACGTCCTGCGCACCGCCCGCGACGACCTGCGCGGCATGGCCCGCGTCGCCCGCCGCATGCTCACCGGCGCGTTCCGCGCCCCCGTCGGCGGACGCCCCGGCCCCGCCGCGGCGCTCCCGGCCGGCATGGCCCGCCAGCTGCCCGCCTTCGCCGTCATCGGCGTCCTCAGCACGCTCGCCCAGCTCATCCTGTTCGTCCTGCTGCGCCTGTTCCTCGGGCCGCTGTGGGCCAACGCCCTCTCCCTGGTGATCACCACCGTCGGCAACACCGCCGCCAACCGCCGCTTCACCTTCGGCGTCACCGGCCCCCGCCGCGCCATGCGCCAGCAGCTCGAAGGCGGCGCCGCGTTCCTGCTCGGCCTGGCCCTCAGCACCGGCGGCCTGGCCCTGCTGCACGCCGCCGCGCCCGGCGCCGGACGCGCCGTCGAGGTCGCCGCGCTCGTCACCGCCAACGCCCTGGCCACCCTCGCCCGGTTCCTGCTCATGCGCGCCTGGATCTTCCACCCCCGCCGCCTCGGCGACCACCCCGCCGCACCCGCCGCCGCGCCCGCGCCCGCGCCCGCCCACGACAACACCGGAGGGACCCCGGCATGACCTCCACCCTCACCCCGCCGCCGCCCGCCGCCGGGCACACCGCGCCCCGCGGCCGCGCCCGCCGCCTGCTCCTCGGACCCGACGGCGACCCCCGCTGGGCGCGCCCCGCCCTGTGGGCCGTCCTGATCGCCGCCACCGCCCTGTACGCGTGGGGACTGACGGCCGCCGGCGACGCCAACTCCTACTACTCAGCCGCCGTCAAGAGCGGCACCCAGAGCTGGAAGGCGTTCTTCTTCGGCTCCCTGGACGCCGGCTCCTACATCACCGTCGACAAACCCCCCATGGCCCTGTGGGCCATGGGACTGACCGCCCGCGTCATCGGATTCGGGACCTGGAGCCTGCTGCTCCCGCAGGTCGCCGCCGGCACCGCCGCCGTCGCCGTCCTGTACGCGACGGTCCGCCGCGCCTTCGGGCACGCCGCCGCGCTCGCCGCCGCCGCCGTCCTGGCCCTCACCCCGATCACCGTCGCGATCAACCGCGACAACAACCCCGACACCCTCCTGGTGCTGTTCCTGGTCGCCGCCGCATGGGCCTGCCAGCGCGCCATCGACACCGGCCGGCTGCGGCCCCTGCTGCTCGCGGCGTTCCTCGTCGGATGCGGCTTCAACACCAAGATGCTCCAGGCGTTCCTGGTCGTCCCCGCGCTGGCCCTGGCCTACCTGGTCGCCGCCCGGCCCGGCCCGGCCCGCCGCATCGGGCACCTGCTCGCCGCCGGCGCCGTCCTGGCCGCCTCCTCCCTGTGGTGGACGCTGCTGGTCGACGCCATCCCCGCCCGCTCCCGCCCCTACATCGGCGGCAGCACCGACGGCACCGCCTGGGACCTGGTCATCGGCTACAACGGCCTCGGCCGCATCCTCGGCCAGGGCGGCGGCCAGGGCGGGCGCGGCGGCCCCGGAGGCGGCGGCGGCTTCGGCGGCCAGTCCGGCGCCGGGCGGCTGTTCAACGACATCCTCGGCGGCCAGATCTCCTGGCTCATCCCGTTCGCCGTCCTCGCCCTGGCCGCCGGACTCGTCCTGCTGCGCCGCCGACCCCGCACCGACCCCGCACGCGCCGCGCTGCTGCTGTGGGGCGGCTGGCTCGCCGTCCACTACGTGGTGTTCAGCTTCGCCCAGGGCACCTTCCACCCCTACTACTCCACCGCCATGGCCCCCGCGATCGCCGCGCTCACCGGCGCCGGAGCCGTCCTGCTGACCCGCGCCCACCGCACGTCGCGGGCCTGGGCGTGGGTCCTGCCCGCGGGCGTCGCCGTCACCGGCGCGTGGGCGTTCGTCCTGCTGGACCGCACCCCGTCCTGGAACCCGTGGCTGCGGTGGGCCGTCGCCGCCGCCACCGTCCTGGCCGTCGCCGCCCTGATCGCGGGACGGGTCTCCGGCCGCGCCGGGACACGCGCCACCGTCGCCGGGATCGTCCTTGCCGTGGCCGCGGGCCTGGCAGGCCCCGGCGCCTACGCCGTCGCGGCCGCTTCCACCACGTCCAACGGCACCAACCCCCTGGCCGGCCCCACCTCCGGCGGCGGCTTCGGGCCGCGCGGCGCCTTCCCCGGCGGCCGCGGCACGCCCCCCGCCATGCCCGGCGGACAGGCCCCCGGCGGACAGGACCCGGGCGGGCTGACGCCCCAGTGGCAGGCGGGCGGCCAGAACGGGCAGGCGCCCGACGGGCGGGGCGCGGACGGGCGCGGGCAGCGGCCCGGCGGAGCCGGAGCGCGCGGCGGGTTCGGCGGCGGCCCCGGCGGCGGCGCCGACACCCAGATGATCAACTACCTGGAGAAGAACCAGGGCGGCGCCACCTGGCTCGTCGCCGTCTCCAGCGCCCAGGAGGCCTCCTCGATCATCCTGCGGACCGGGCGTCCCGTCATCGCCATGGGCGGCTTCACCGGCAGCGACCCCGCCATGACCGTCGCCAAGCTCCAGCAGTACGTCAAGGACGGCAAGCTCCGCTACATCCTGCTCGGCGGCCGCATGGGCCCCGGCGGCGGCGACACCGCCGTCACCGCCTGGGTCCAGAAGAACGCCACCCCCGTCGACGCCAGCGCCTACGGCGGCGCCACCGGCGGCACCGGCGACGGCTCCAGCGGCGCCCGGCTCTACAAGCTCGGCTGAACAGGAAGACGACGATGACCACCACGATCCCGGCCGCCCCGCCCGCGCACCGCACCCCGCGCGGGTGGGACGGCCTCCCGCGGCGGCTGCTGCGCGGACCCGCCGCCGACCCCGCCTGGGCCCGGCCCGCGCTGCTGGCCCTGCTCACCGCGACCGGCATCGCCTACATCTGGGGACTCGGCGCGTCCGGCTGGGCCAACGCGTTCTACTCCGCCGCCGTCCAGGCCGGCGCCACCAGCTGGAAGGCGTTCTTCTTCGGCTCCTCCGACGCCGCCAACGCCATCACCGTCGACAAACCGCCCGCCGCGCTGTGGCCGATGGCCCTGGCCGCCAGGCTGTTCGGCGTCAACGCCTGGAGCATCCTCGTCCCGCAGGCCCTCATGGGCGTGGCGACCGTCGCGGTCCTGCACGCGGCCGTCCGCCGCCGCTTCCCCGCCTGGGCCGCCCTGCTCGCCGGCGCCGCGCTCGCCCTGACGCCGGTCGCCGCGCTGATGTTCCGGTTCAACAACCCCGACGCCCTGCTGGTGCTGCTGCTGACCTGCGGCGCCTACGCGGCGCTGCGCGCCCAGGAGAGCGCGGGCACCCGGTGGCTGCTGCTCGCCGCCGCCTGCACCGGAACCGGGTTCCTGGCCAAGATGCTCCAGGCGTTCCTGGTCGTCCCGGTGTTCGCGCTGGTCTACCTGCTCGCCGCGCCCGCGCCCTGGCGGCGCCGGCTGTGGCAGCTGGCCGCCGCCGGGGGAGTGCTGCTGGCCTCGGCCGGCTGGTGGGTGGCGGCCGTCGCGCTGGTGCCCGCCTCCGCCCGCCCCTACATCGGCGGATCGCAGCACGACTCCGTCCTGGAACTGGCCCTCGGCTACAACGGGCTCGGACGCCTCAACGGGGAGGAGACCGGCGGCCTCGGCAACCTCGACCAGGACGCCGGATGGGGCCGCATGTTCGGGCCCGTCATCGGCGGCCAGATCTCCTGGCTGCTGCCCGCCGCGCTCGTCCTGCTCGCCGCCGGGCTGTGGGCCACGCGCCGCGCGCCCCGCACCGACCCCGCCCGCGCCGCCCTGGCGCTGTGGGGCGGATGGCTCCTGCTCACCGCCGCGATCTTCAGCTGGATGCAGGGCATCTTCCACGAGTACTACACCGTCGCGGAGCCCGAACCGAGCCTCCCGGCCGATCTCGTCGCCGAACTGGCCATAGATCCGGATCCGGAGGTGCGACTCGCCGTGTCCCGGCGGGCCGATCTCAGC
>NZ_JBFARL010000297.1:0-7403 GCF_040674655.1 Actinomadura sp. NPDC049753
GGTCGCCTAAGCTAGGCGGCCGTCACTTGGTGTCGGAGCTCTTGTGGGCGCCGCCGGTGGAGGGACCGCCCTTGAGGAAGTCCTCCAGGGGGCCGCCCGGCTTCATGAGCGTGGCGACGGTGTCGGCGAAGGTCAAGAGGAGGAACCCGCGCAGCACCGTCGGCATGACGGGACGCAGCTCCCGGGCCAGCTCGCCGCACAGCTTCGCGGCCGTCGGGCTTTCGGCGGCCAGAGGAGCCAGGGTCGCGAGGACCCGCAGCTTGTCCGTGACATCCTCGCGGGACCTACCCGGAGCAGTCATGGTCGTTCTCCTTTTAACGTGACACCCCGAGACTCTCTCGTGGTGCACTCACGACCGTCCGGCCCCACCGGCAGCACGCAATGATCATGGCGTCGGCGTCTTCGCGTAGTTCTTGAAGTGCGGTTCGATGGAGCGGCCGCGCCTCGTCGGGCCGCGGCGGGCGAGCCCGGCTACCTGCTGGAAGATGGAAGGCGCCTGCTCGCGGGTGGCGCCTGGCGCGGTTGCTTCGCCGATGCTCGAAGAAGTTCGGTGGTTCCCGTTGCACGGAGGGGGCGGTAGTGGCGTTGACTTCCGGCTGGTCAATGGCGACGGACCTGGACGAGTTCGGCGTGGGGGAGGAGTTCCTGCTCGCGCGGGCTGCGACCAACCTTCCCCTGCTGATCGCGCTGTCCGCGTTCCGCCGCTCCGGTGGTGTGGGGACCCCGCCGCTGTTCGGATGGTGGACGGACCCCGGGGGCACGGTCGGTGGCGCGTTCGTCCGCCCGTCCTTCGGTCCGTTGCTCCTTGGCGACATGCCGGGGGAGGCCGCGGCTGCGCTGCCCGGGTACCTGGAGGGCGCGCCCCACGCGTGGGAGGGCCGCAGTGACCTTGCCGAGGCGTTCGCGTCGGGATGTCCCGGACGGTCGGTCGGTCCCCGACTGCGGCTGTATCGGCTGGAGACGCTTCGGCCCTGCCCGGGGCCGGACGGCTTCGCGCGGCCCGCGGCGCCGACGGACCACGATCTGCTGGACCGCTGGTACGAGGCCGTCACCCGGGGCCACGGCACGCTCGGTGCCGTCGCCGGCCGCCTCGCCGCCGGTGACCTGTACGTCTGGGAGACCGGTGGCCGCGTGGTGGCGGTGGCCGGTCACGGGCCCCGGTTCGGCTCGGCGATGCGCCTCGACCCGATCTACACGGCGACCGAGCATCGGGGGCGCGGCTACGCGACCGCCCTGGTGGCCGCCGTCACCAGCTCCCTGCTGGCCGTCGGCGCGACGGAGATCGTGCACGTCGCGACCCCGGCGAGTAGCGCCACCTATCAAGGTCTCGGCTACCGGTTGGTCGCCGACTACGTGACGTTCTCCCGCTCCGCCTGAACCCAGATGCGGCTTCGCCTCTGACCGGGGTCAACCGGTGCCTGCAAGGCGCCAGGATCCGTCTCCATGCGCGGATGGGGCAGTGGCGAGCGATCGCCATGGGTGGCTGGGGTCTGTGCACGGTCGGGCGATCGCTGCCGCGCGGCTCGGGTGATGACCGATCAGCGGTCAGGCGGACTGGACGGGCCCGAAGCCATCGGGGCTTTGGAGCGGCACGCGCCATCGCATGTGCCGGCAGAGGCAGATGATCTTGGACGGTGGCAGTCGGCCTGAGTCGGCGTTGCTCGGCAGGTCCAGGCGACGGAATGCGTGCGGAGAATCGCCCCGCCTGTCCTCGTCATGGAAATCCCGCGCCGCGGGCCCAAGGGGGAACCGGAAGGTGCGTCATCTCGATGCCCGGTATCTGCTCCTTTTCTCTGCAACGCACGTTCTGGGTGCCGGGCTTGGGGTCCCCGTCAGCGCCGCGTAGGGCCCTAAGGCCCTAGGGTGCTTTCTGCCTGGATTTCTAGGCTCTCCCCACCGATCGGAAATCGCGTATCGACACAGGGAGAATTCGTGAAGAGCTCAAAGGCAAAGTCGGCCCGCATCGCCGCGATCGGCACCGGAGCGGCGGCCTTGGTCGCGGTCCCGGCCATCGCACTGGGGGTCGCCGGCTCCGACCACTCCAGCACCGCCGGGCAGGTGGCGGCGCACAACAAGGTCGTCAGGGCCGCGAGCCCGCACTGCGACCCCGGCTGGTCCGTCAAGGTCCAGCGCAAGGTCAACTACCGCAAGTCCACGGGCGAGCGCGACAAGCTGATCAACAAGTCGAAGCGGTCGGTGAAGCGCACCTACACCCTCACCAAGCAGGCGAGCACGAAGTGGAACGTCAGCGTCGAGGCCTCCGCGTCGTTCAAGGCGTGGATCTTCGCCGAGGTGAACGTGAAGGTCGGCGGCGGTCTCGAGAAGTCGGAGAGCATCACCACCACGCAGAGCGACGAGACCACGGTGCCGCCGAAGACGACGCTGGTCGTCACCCGCGGTTTCGAGATGCGCAAGATCTACGGGAACTCGTACTACACGTGGAGCAACTGCAAGACCGGGAAGTACAAGAGCTTCGTGCTGACCGCGCCCCACGGCCGCTACACCTCGTTCAAGTAGCCGGCCGCTGACGCCGCGGAAGTGACTGCCTTTACGTGAATTGCGGGGTTCGCGTAAAGGCAGTTTCGCGTCTGTCGGTGCTTTCGTCTGATCTCCTTTGAATGTGTCTCTCTCACACGGGACGGCCGGGGCCGGAGCGCCGGAGCCCGGTCGGGACCCGAATCCCGACCGTCTCGCCGGAGGCGTGGGAAGCCTCAAGAGTTCGGCGCAACCGCTCGCTCAGCCAGTCGCGATCGCGCCTGAGCGCTCTCGGTGGTCAGGGGCCCACCTCCCTGGTTCCGGCAGATGCGCGCGATGCCGCTGTCTCCGCGCGCTGAGCCCGATGCGATGCCGCCGTGCTCACCGAATGCTCTCGGCCGCTTGCGCTAGGGCGTTGTGCGCGGACGGTACCTCCTGCGGGCTCGGTCCCGCAGTCAACTGAAAAACAAGAGAAAAGAGCGAACCATGGGAGATTCCAAGATCACCCGGCGACAGGTCATCGGAGCAGCGGCTGTCGGGGCCGTGCTCGCAGTGACCGGTGGCAAGGACAAGGACGAAGAGAAGAAGTGCCCCCCGCAGGAGGCTCCTCGCTCTGGCGACTCCACCACGGAGCAGCCGAAGCGCTGATCGCGAAGAATTCAGCCGGGCCCCCTCCACGGGGGGCCCGGCCCTGCTTTTGCGCCCGGCAGGCTGTGCTTCCGGCTGCGGTTCGTCTCGACGCAGGGGCCGGGGTCAGAGGCCGAGGGCGTGGCGGAGGTCGGCGGCGGACTGCAGGACGATCAGTGTTCCGATGGTGATGAAGGCGACGGGGACCAGCCATCGGCCGTGCTGGTCCAGGAGGTCGATGACCTTCTTGTGCGAACCCAGCCAGGACGCGGCCAGGCACCACAGGGCCACGCCCGCCGCGAAGACCGCGACGGTGACGAGGGTGGACTCCGGGCCGATGGTGCGGAAGACCGGCGTGTAGGCCGAGATGTTGTCGGCGCCGTTGGCGATCGTCACGCCGGCGATCGGAAGCAGGCCCGAGGCCACCGCGGGAGGGCCGTCGTGGTCGCCGGCGCGGACGGCCGCGACGAGGCCGCGGACGCCGAGGGCCAGCGGGACGAGGCCGAGCAGGCCGACCCATTCGTCCGGGACGATCGTCAGGCCCAGTGCGGCGACCACCGAGACGAGGACGAGGGCGGCGATGCCCGCGTACTGGCCCGCCCAGATCTGCCAGGGCCGCGGGGACCCGGTCGCGCGTCCGGACAGGAAGAGGACGGTCAGAACGATGAGGTCGTCGACGTTCGTCGCCGCGAACATGCCGCACGCCGTCGCGACCGTGCCCGCTGTTGAGCCCATTCGCCGGAACTTACCGGAGAGGGGTGAAGGCCGGGGAGGGGCCCGGCCTTCACCGTCAGCCCTTGCGGGCGGGGAGGATGCGCTTCACCGCGAGGCCCGCGGAGACCAGGGTGAAGAGGGCGAGGCCGAGCCAGAGGGCCTGGAGGCCGAGCCAGGGGGACGCCGCGGCGGCGCCGCCGAAGCCGGCGGCCACGCCGCCGATCGGGGGGTTGTTGTACATGGATCACCATTTCCTTTCTTTGCGCCAGGCGGCCTGCCAGAACGCACGCGCCTGGACGATCTGGAGGAAGACGTCGAAGACCATCTCGACGACGATGGTGGCGGCGATCGCCATCTGCGCCGGGCCGCGCCGGCGGACGGTCACCACGCGCTCCACCATGAAGATCACCGTGATGCCGGCCCACAGCGGGCTGATCTGGATCCCGCCGAGCCAGATCACCGAGTAGGTGAGCGAGAGCAGGTAGGCGGTGATCACGAGGATGCCGACCAGGGAGAGCAGCTGCCGTCCCCAGTAGGGCCGGGTGACGGGCGTCCAGCCGTAGTCGACGAGGTTCTCCAGCGCGCCGCGCTTCCAGCGGAGCCGCTGCTGGGCCAGTTCGCGCCAGGTCGGCATCACTTCGGTGGTGAGCGTGCACTCCTTCGGGCAGAGGATGCGGAACCCGAGGTGGAGGATGGCGAGGGTCAGCTCGTTGTCCTCGGTCAGGACGCGGACGTCGTAGACGTGCGGCAGGCCGGGGAGGCGGCGGTCCCGGCGGGCGGCGACCACCTCCTGGAGCGTGGCGGCCCGGAAGATCGTGGCGGTTCCGGTGAGGACGAGGGCCTTGCCCTGGAGGCGCCGGACGTCGCGGGCGTAGCGGGCGTACTCGTTGCGCTGGAACATGCCGACGGCGCCGCCGCCCGGCTTGCCGGTGAAGGTGCCGCCGACGGCGGCGTACCGGCCGGTGGCCAGGTAGTCGACGCCGTTCCGGATGAAACCGGGGTCGAGCGCCGAGTCGGCGTCCATCACCATGATCGCGTCGTTCGGGCCGAAGATCGGCAGCAGGCGGTCGAGCACCTGGTTCAGCGCGCCCGCCTTCTTGTGCTCGTTGCCGCGGGTGCCGACGATCTCGACGCCGCACAGCTGCGCGAACGCGGCGGTGGCGTCGGTGCAGTTGTCGGCGATCACGATGATGTGGTCCGGGGGGCGCTCCTGGCGGCGCAGCGAGGCGATCGTCTCGGTGATCTGCTTCGCCTCGTTGTGCGCCGGGATCAGGACGGTCACGCGCATCGCGTCGGCGCGCACGGAGGGCTGGTCGCGCTTGCCGTCCTTCCCCTGGCGGGACGGCGCCGGGGCGGGGCGCGGCCGGGCGTGGACGGGCGGGCGTGGGGGCGGAGCCGGGGTCGGGGGGCGCCGGACCGGCGGGGGCATGAGCGCAGCCGCCGTCCGGTCGGGGACGGTGACGGTCGGGGAGAGGGCGCGGTGGGCGCCTGGTCCTCCCCATGCCACCGGGGACGCCAGGTGTCCCGGCCCGGGCGTCCGCCGGACGGGGGACGCCCCGCCGTGCGGAGCCGGGTGCGGGAGGCGGTGCCGTCCCTGGTGGGGGCGGGGCCCTTCGGGGGCGCCGGAGACGGGGCGCATGTCAGCGGTTCCCTTCGGTGCGCGTCAGGTGGCCGAAGGCGATGACGTTGTCCACGTAGTGGCCGGTGGCGCGGTCGAAGCGCCCGCCGCAGGTGATCAGGCGGAGCGCCGCGTAGCCGGGGTCGGAGTAGACGCGGCGGGTGGGGAAGCGGTCCTTGCCGAACCGCTCGACGGAGTCGACCCGGAACACGGCGGTGCGGCCGTCGGCGCGCAGGACTCTCGCCCGGTCGCCGGGGCGCAGCTCTCCCAGCCGGTAGAACACGGCCGGGCCGCGCGCCGAGTCCACATGCCCGATGATCACGGCCGCGCCCCGGCTGCCGGGCGCGGCGCCGAGGCGGTACCAGCCGGCCTCCTGGGCGCGGCTCAGCGGCGGCGTCTCGACCGTCCGGTCCGGGTTCTTGGCCAGCTTCATCAGCGGTGTCCGGACGCCGATCCGCGGCACTTCGAGGCGGAGCGGCGCGGCGGGCGGCAGCGACGCCGTCGTGGCGGGCTCGGCGGGACGGGACGCGTCGGGCGACGGCATCGGCGGAGCGGCGGTCGCCGGCTCTTCCCGGAAGGCCTGGAAGCCCAGGAACACGGCCACGAGCAGGGCGGACGCGCCCACGGCGACGGCGGCGAGCACGCGCGCGCGTTGACCACGAGACGTCACGGGGGTCGTGCTCCTCTCGCCGCTGGGGGTTGGGGGGCCGCGGATCGCGGTGGTGCTCGAACGGTAATGGGCGAGAGTTAACGTTTGGGACGAGAAGACGATGAAGTCGCAGATGAACGTCCTGTGACGGTTGAGGCGACTTGTCCCCCCAGGGAGTCATTGGTCCGGTCAAGCAGGCCGTCCAAGCGGGGACGCCGCAGACCAGAGGACTGCGCCATGTGGCGCTTGACCTGCGGAAACGTCGACGGGGTAGAGGCGTGCGGCGGTGGGGGCGCCGGTCGGCGGCGGTGGGACGGCCGCGGCGGTGGATACAAACATTGCTGTCCGAAAGTGGCCTATCCCTGGGCCGAAAATGATCTTCGCAGGTCACAGGGGTTGTCGGCTTGGTCCTCCCACCGAGGCCGAAACGCATGGGCGGAGGTGGGCCACCCCCGGCGGCGGCGTTCGCGTCCTAGGCCGTGTCCGGTAGATCTTGGTGTTTGGCTGAGGTTGATCTTCAGCTGTGGGTTGATGGTGTGTCGTGGTGCGACGGCATGAGTTGACCGATGCGGCGTGGCGGCGGATCGAGCCGCTTTTGCCCGCGCAGCCCGCCCGGGGTGGCCGGTGGGCCGATCACCGCACGGTGCTGAACGGGATCTTGTGGAAGCTGGCCACTGGTGCTCCGTGGCGGGACCTGCCCGACCGGTACGGCAACTGGAAGACCGTCTATGAGCGGTACCGGCGGTGGGCCGCCGACGGTACCTTCGATGCGATCTTGACCCACGTGCAGGTCCACGACGACTCGGTCGACCGCATCGACTGGACCGTCAGCGTCGATTCCACCATCGTGCGCGCGCACCAGCACGCCGCCGGAGCCCGCAAAAAGGGGAACCGCACGGGACGAACCCGGCATCACCGGCAGCCGGGCAGGCACTCGGGCGGTCACGGGGCGGCTTGACCACCAAGGTCCATCTGGCGGTCGACGGACGCGGACTGCCGCTGTCGATCGTGCTCACGCCCGGCAATGTCAACGACTGCACCGCCTTCCCACAAGTCCTGGCGGCGATCACTGTGCCGCGGCCCGGTTCGGGTCGTCCTCGGTGCCGGCCCGATCGGGTGATCGCCGACAAGGCCTACAGCTCGGCCGCGATCCGCCGGTCACTGCGGCGCCGCGGGATCGCGGCCACCATCCCCGAACGCGCCGACCAGCAGGCCGGACGCGCCCGCCCCCGCGCACGCCGCGGGGGCCCACCCGGCGTCCGCCCCGGCCGCCAAAAACCCCGCAACATGGTGGAACGCGGCGGCGGGCGCCACAAGCAA
>NZ_JBFARL010000298.1:0-7371 GCF_040674655.1 Actinomadura sp. NPDC049753
ACTGCTCCCCGTAGGTGAGGCACCGGCCGTACTCGGGGGTCGCGAGCACGCAGATCCAGGCGAGCACGGTGAGGGGCCTTGCCGGTCTCGCGCTCGGCCTCGTCCTCCTCCGCCGCCGGCTCGGGCTCGGGGACGGGCAGCACCTTCAGGTACGCGCGCAGCGTCTCGGCGGCGATCCGCTCCAGGGAGTAGCGGGAGCGGGCGCGGTCGCCGGCGGCGATCGAGTAGCCGTGCAGGGTGGTGTCCTCCGACAGCAGCTGCCGGATCGCCCGCCCGATCACGACGGGACGTCCCGCCGGGACGTGGATGCCGGTGATGTGGTCCAGGACCTCGTCGGCGTTGCCGCCGACCGGGGTCGCCACCACCGGGACGCCGCAGGCCATGGCCTCCAGCGGCGCCGTCGGGGACGGCTGGTGCGGGGCCAGGCAGAGCGCGAGGCTCGCGGTCCGCAGCAGCTTCGGCAGGGTCTTGCGGGGCAGCCGCCCGAGGAAGATGACCCGGTCGGCGACGTGCAGCTCCTTGGCCAGCAGCCGCAGCCGGTGGACGGCCGAGTCGTGCTCCAGCTCCTCGCGCTCCGGGCCGCCGGCGACGGCCAGCTCGGCGTCGGGGACGTGCACCAGGGCGCGCAGCGCGGTCTCGACGTCGGCGCCGAGGTCCTCGCTGACCATCACCAGGCGGGACCGGTCGCCGTGCGGCATCGCCGGGCCGACCTGGGAGAAGTGCTCGGAGTCCACGCCGTAGGGGACGATCGCGACCGAGGGCCGCGGGACGCCCGTCCGCACGACCGCGGTGGCCTCCTCGGCGTGCCCGGCCAGCACCAGGTCGGCGTCGCGCCCGATGGCCTTCTCCAGGCGGTCGCGGTGCGGGTGGACCTGGCGTCCGGCCTGCCGCTCGACGGCGGCCACGCCGTGGTAGCTCTGCACGAAGGGGATGCCGAGCTCGCGGGCGACGGCGCAGGCGGCCAGGCCGCCGATCCAGCCGTGCGCGTGCACGATGTCGGGGCGCGCCGATCCGGACCAGCGGCGGCGCAGGCCGTCGGCGAAGTCGCGCAGGTGCTGGAGCAGCTCGTCGTCCGACAGCGGGCGGGCGGGCCCGGCGTCCAGGTTCACCAGGGCGGCGCCCGGCGCGAGCCGGACCCGGCCGCGGGCGGACCGGTCCTGGCGGCGCGTGTAGACCGTGACCTGGTTCGGCTCACCGTCGGCGACCAGCGGACGGGTGAGGGAGCGGGCGAGATCCCGGACGTGGACTGACTGCAGGTGCTCGCCGTCAAGGTCGGAGGCGGACACCAGAGCGATGTGAAGCGGGCGATGCATGACGGATCCTCCGGGACTACACAGGGGAAGCTCGGAGGTATCTGCGTCGTAGACACCTGCTCGGTCAGTTTCCTATCCCTCCCCCCTCTCCGTCAAACCTGACGAATCGGAATACCTGCCACCGAGACCGTCCGCACGGCGCTCACCTGCGGCGAAACTTCTGCGACGGATACGGATGACGCACCGCGCGGGGCCCGGGCCCTGCCCTCGGCTAGGTTCGACCCATGAGACCCGGTGACGTCGTCGACGACTTCGAACTCCCGGACGAGACGGGCGAACCGCGCACCCTGAGCGGCCTGCTGGCCGAGGGCCCGGTGGTCCTGTTCTTCTACCCGGCGGCCATGACCCCCGGCTGCACCGCCGAGGCCTGCCACTTCCGCGACGTGGTCGCCGAGCTCGCGGAGGCGGGCGCCCGGCCGGTGGGCATCAGCGCCGACCCGGTCGGCAGGCAGAAGGAGTTCGCCGACAAGCACTCGCTCGGCTACCCGCTGCTGTCCGACCCGTCCGGAGAGGTCCGGGCGCGCTTCGGCGTCAAGCGCTCCGTGGCCCTCATGCCGACCAGGCGCCAGACCTTCGTCATCGACACCGACCGCCGCGTCCTCGCGGTCGTCAAGAGCGAGGTCCGCATGAACGTCCACGCCGACAGGGCCCTGGAGGCCCTCAGGGCCCGCCGCGGCTGACCCCCGCCGCCCCGCCGGTCAGCGGACGATCGGCAGGGTGATCGAGGAGGGGTGCCCGGGGGCGTGGAAGATCTCCTGGTCGGCGGTGAGCATCTCGGTGGCGGTGCCGATCGGGGCGCCGGTGCCGGGGTTGCGGGCGACGCGGGGGTAGGCGCCGCTGGCCACCTGCACGCGGACGCGGTGCCCGCGGCGGAAGCGGTGGCCGACCGGCCAGAGCTCGACGGCGACGCGGCGGACCCCGTCGGGCCCGGGCTCGGGGGTGCCGGGGACGAGGCGGCGCATGCCCTCGCACAGGTTGAGGGACTCGCCCTCGGGGGTGACGTCGCAGAGCCGCACGACGAAGTCGGTGTGCTCGCGGTTCGAGCGGACGTGCAGGTCGGCGGTGACCGGGCCGATGACCTCCATGTCCTCGTCCAGGACGCCCGAGGTGTAGGTCAGCACGTCCCGGCGGCGCTCCAGGCGCTTCTGGTCGGTGGAGGGGTGCGTCTCGCCGAGCAGGGTGGGGCCGCCGAGGAACGGCGTGGGGTGGTTCGGGTCGTAGCGGTAGGCGTCGGGATCGGACTCCGGCGGCTCGTCGGGGGACAGGGCGCCCGCCGGGTGCAGGTGCCAGCGCTCCTCGCGCATGCCGGGGACTGGCCAGTCGGGGAACTCGCGCCACTCCTCCGCGCCGGTGACGAAGAGGCGGACGGGCTGCGAGCGCAGGCCGGACGGGTCGTCCAGCAGGTGGGCGCGAAACCACGCGATCGCGTCGGCGACCGAGCCGCGCATCATGCGCTGGTCGGCGTGGAACCAGGGGCCGATCGTCAGGTAGGGGCGCCGTCCGGCGGCGCGCAGCGCCGCGTAGTCCTTCATCTGCCAGGGCAGGAAGATGTCGTACCACCCGCCCGTCATGTTCACCGGCGCGGTGACATGGGAGACGGTGGTGCTGAAGTCGCGCTTGTCCCAGAACGGCGTGTCGGGGCCGTTGACGAGCAGGTCCTGGAAGAAGCGCTGCTGCTCGCCGGTCGCGAGCCGGTCGAGCTCGGCCAGCGGGCGTCCCGACAGGGTGGCGCGGCGGGCGCGGCGCGGCGACATGATGCCGGTCGTGATGCCCGACAGGGAGTTCTTCATCCGCGCGGTCAGGTCGACCCAGATGAGCGCCGACTCCAGCGCGAAGGTGCCGCCGACGTTGACGGCGTCCCGGAAGGTGGACGCCGTGACCTGCATCGACAGCGCCTTCAGCTCGGGTCCGGCCTCGGCGGCGACGGCCCACTGGACGTAGCCGAGGTAGCTCGGGCCGTGCATGGCGAACGTGCCGCCGAACCACGGCTGCGAGGTCAGCCACTCGATGGTGGCCAGGCCGTCCTCCCGCTCGTCCAGCGCCTCGAAGACGCCGCCGGACCCGAAGCCGCCGCGCACGCTCTGCACCACGGCCTGGAACCCGTGCGAGGCGAACCCCTGCCCGCACATGAGGCCGAACGGCCCGCGCCGCCCGTAGGGCGAGCGGACCAGCACCGTCGGCGCCTTCTCGACGCCGGCGGGCGAGTACCGGTCGGCCAGCAGCGTCACGCCGTCGGCGGCCGGCACCTCCAGGTCGCGTTCGACCGTCACCCGGTGGGGGCCGTTCCGCAATCCCAGCGCCGTGACCCCGAGCCGGCGCATCATTCCCACGCCTACCACTCGATCGATCGTAACCGGCAGGTCCCCGGTCCCCGGAGCCAGATGTGCCGTGATGTGCCTCGCAGTGCCTCCGGTCTTCACTACGATCAGGGACTCGTAACACGCAAAAGGGATATTTCAAACGGGCGGCGCCGTGCCTTCCCGGACAGAGGAGGAATCTTCAGCGTCATGGCTGACCTGGGCGATCTGAGCTGGCATCGGGTTGTGGGGGCCGCCGCCGTGCTGGTGGCCGCGGTCGCGATCGCGGTGGTCCTGCGGCTGCTCACCGGCCGGCTGTTCAGGCGGGCGGGCGACACCCGGTGGACATGGGACGACCTGGCCGCCCGCCTGATCAAGGACCTGGCGGTGCCCGTCTCGGTGCTGCTCGGCCTGTGGGGCGCGGCCAGGGCGCTGCACCTGCCGGACGGCACGCTCGCCGTGATCGCCAAGGCGCTCACGGCCGCCGCCATCCTCATCGTCTCGCTGGCCATGGCCCGCCTGATCGCGGGCTCGGTCACCTCGATCGCGATGGTCCGGCAGGGCGTCGCCGGCAATGTGACGATCTTCGCGAACATCACCCGGGTGCTGGTGATCGGCGTCGGCGTCCTGGTGATGCTGCAGAGCCTCGGGATCTCGATCTCGCCGCTGCTCGGCGCCCTCGGCGTCGGCGGTCTCGCGGTCGCCCTCGCCCTCCAGGACACGCTGGCCAACCTCTTCGCGGGCGTGCACGTCCTGGCGTCCAAGACGATCGAGCCCGGCGACTACATCAAGCTCAGCAGCGGCCAGGAGGGGTACGTCGTCGACATCAACTGGCGCAACACCTCCATCCGCACGCTGTCGGACAACATCGAGGTCATCCCGAACCAGCGGTTCTCCGACACGATCCTCACCAACTACCACCGCCCCGCCGAGGACATGTCGCTGCTGATCCAGGCGCGCGTGGCCTACGAGAGTGACCTGGAACGCGTCGAGAGCGTGGTCGTCGAGGTCGGCCAGGAGGTCATGAACGAGGTGCAGGGCGGGGTGAAGGACAGCGAGACGCTGGTGCGCTTCCACACCTTCGGCGACTCCTCCATCGGCTTCACCGTGATCCTGCGGACCGACGAGTTCGGCGACCAGTTCCGCCTGAAGCACGAGTTCGTCAAGCGGCTGCACCGCCGCTTCGCCAAGGAGGGCATCGAGATGCCCTACCCCCGCCGCCAGATCATCCTGCCCGACGGCGAGGGCGTGCACGGCCTGGTCAGCGGATGAACCGGACGTCGGGGTGGCGGGGCGACGGGCGGTCGAGGACCGGGCGGTGCCGTCCGAGCAGCGCCCGGTCGAAGAACGCGGTGACGTAGGCCCGCACCGAGGCCGTCATCCGTTCGGGGTCGACCGTCCCGACGAGGGCGGTGCGGTGCTCGGCGGGGATGTGGAGCTCCCCGTCCAGCGCCGGGAGGATCGCCTGGACGTCGGTGTAGGAGTAGTGGCTCGCGGCGGGAACGTTCAGGTCGCGCTTCCACCCGGTCGAGCGGTTCCAGAACGACGTCCACGACGGGGTCGTCAGGTGCGTCTGCGGGGAACCGCCCGTGGCGGCCCCCATCAGCATGAACGGGCGGTCGAGCCCGGTCTCGGCGACCCGCACGAAGTCGTTCTCCGCGTACTGCATGGTGCCGTCCATGTCGATGCCCGCGTCCACCCGCGGGTCGGTGCGCATGGCCTCGGCCGCCTCGATCCCGCCCGCGGAGTGCCCGACCATGCCGACCCGGGACAGGTCGAGCGACCGTCCGAGGCCGCTGGGCAGCGCCCGCCCCTCGGCGTCGGGGTTGCGGCCGGCCTGGAGCGCGGCGAGCCGGTCGAGGACGAGGCGGGCGTCCTTCACGCGCGCGTCCAGCCCGGTCTTCAGCCGCTCCGGCCCCTGCGTGGGCATGCGCTGGAGCTCGACGCGCCCGCCGGGGAACTCCACGGGGGCCGTCTCGTAGGTGTGGTCGACGGTCACCACCACGTACCCGCGGCTGGCCAGCTCCTCGGCGATGGTGGTGCCGAGCGCGCGCGGGACGCCGAACCCGGGGGAGTACAGGACGACGGGCCGCGGGCGCCGGGCGTCCGCGGGGGCGCCCTCGGCGGCGTGGGTCCGGGTGCCCGCCCAGTCGACCGTCCCGGCTTTGAACACGCCGAGCGCGTCGACCTCCGAGAGCGCCTTGGCGACTCCCGGACGCAGGTACGGCGCCTTCGGACCGGAGGCCCCGGTGGCCGGATACCAGACGCCGACCATGAGCTCGCGCGTCCGGCCGGGCACCCACGGGTCGGCGCGCCCGGCGTCCACGAGGTGAAGCTCGGTCGTCCCGACGGCCTGGTGCGGGCCCGTCGGGCGGGGCAGGCCGAACGTGGCGGGCGCGGTGGCGGCGGTCTTCGTCGCGTGGGCGGAGGTGCCGCACGCGGACAGGGCGAGGGGCAGGACGGCCGCGGCCGCGAGCAGGCGGCGGGGCATGGATGATCGCATCGCCCCAGCCTCCCGGCCGCGGCCCGCTTCCGATCATGGTCGAACGGCCGCCGCGCACCCCGACCTTCGTCAGGGGCGCACGATCGGCATGAGGACCTCGTCGACGATCGACGCCAGGTCGTCGTCGGTGATCGGGCCGCCCTCGGTGAGGTTGCCGTACACCATCACCGCCGGGCCCACGTTCGCGATCTGCCGGGTGGCGGCCTGCGGCCGGATCTCCCCGCGCGCGGCGGCCTCGCGCAGCGCCTCGTAGAGCAGGTCGCGGACGGGCTTGGAGAGCCGGTCGCGCACGACGTCGTGGATGAGGCCGACGCCCTCCTCGCTCTCCTCCTTCAGCATCCGGAACGCCGCCCCGCGGCAGGCGATGAGCGTGTCGCGCAGGCAGCGCAGGATCTGCAGCATGTCCTCGCGCACCGACCCCGTCCGCGGCGCGGTCGGCGGCTCGGGCAGGACGTGCTTGAGCGCGTCGGTGATCAGCTCGTTCTTGGACCGCCAGCGCCGGTAGAGGGCGGCCTTGCCGGTGCGGGCGCCGTTGGCGACGCCCTCCATGGTCAGCCCGCGGTAGCCGACGGCCTCCAGCTGGGCGAACACGGCGTCGAAGATCGCGGCCTCCAGGTCGCCGCCGCGGCGGCGGGTGGCCGCGGGCCCCGGGTCGGCGGGGGCGCCGGAGTCGGTACGGGTCACGACACGATCCCGAAATTAGTGAACGCTAGCGTTCTCTTTTGCGTGCATCGGTGGTACGTTCCCCACATAGTGTACTTCGCCGTTCCTTATTTCTGGGAAGGTTCGCCTTGACCGCAGCCAGCGGGCGGACGGCCGCGACCCGGGAGTCGACACCTCCCGGCGCGGCCGCGCCGCCCCTCCATCATCGTGCAGGAACCGTCCTCGCCGTCATCGTCGGCTGCCAGCTCATGATCGGCCTGGACACCTCCGTCGTCACCATCGCGCTCCCGGACGTCCGTGAGGGCCTCGGCCTGACCACCGGGGGCCTCGCCTGGATCCAGAACTCCTACATGCTCGCATTCGGCGGCCTGCTCCTGCTCGGCGGGCGCGCCGGGGACGTGTTCGGGCGCCGCCGCGCCTTCACCGCCGGGATCGTGCTGTTCACCGCCGCGTCGCTGGCCGGCGGGTTCGCGGACGCGGGCTGGTGGCTGCTGGCCGCCCGCGCCGCCCAGGGCGTCGGCGCCGCCGTCGCCGCGCCGCGCGCCCTGGCGCTGATCGCCACGAACTTCGAGGGCGCCGCCCGGGGCCGCGCGCT
>NZ_JBFARL010000299.1:0-7366 GCF_040674655.1 Actinomadura sp. NPDC049753
ATCGTGCTCGGGCACAGCGACGTCCCGAACCTGCTGCCGGACCTGGCCTCGTTCCGGCCGACGTTCCTGCTGGCCGTCCCCCGCGTGTTCGAGAACAGCGCCCGGCTCGCCGGGCATGGCGGGCGACGCCAGAGCGCCGAGGACGAGGTCGCGCGAACCTTGGACGAAGGCCTCGGGGGTGCCGACGTCCAGCCAGTAGCCCGACTCGACGTAGCCCATGACCACCGCGCCGGACGAGATGAGCGACGGGAACGTCTCGCGCTCGACGGAGACCACCTCGTGCTCGGGGATCGCGTCGATGGCCGACCGGCGGAAGACGTAGCAGCCCGCGTTGATCTGGTTCGTCACCGGATGGGGCGTCTTCTCCAGGAAGGCGGTGACGCGGCCGTCGCCGGCGGTGGGGACGCAGCCGAACCGGGACGGGTCGTCGACCTCGGTGAGGTGGAGCGTCACCGAGGCGGCGGCGGCCTCGTGCAGCTTCACCTGGGCGCGGACGTCGTGGCCCGACAGGATGTCGCCGTTGAGGATCAGGACGGGGTCGTCCGGGCCGCAGGTGAGGGCGCGCGCGGCGTTGCGGATGGCGCCGCCGGTGCCGAGCGGCTCGTCCTCGCTGACGTACGCGAGGTCGACGCCGTAGGCGCGGTCGCCGAAGGCGGCCTCGAACATCTCGGCGCGGTAGGACGTGGCGAACACGATGCGCTCGACGCCCGAGGCGTGGGCGCGGGCCAGCTGGTGCGCGAGGAACGCCACCCCCGCGGTGGGGAGCAGGGGTTTCGGGGTGGAGATCGTCAGGGGGCGCAGGCGGGTGCCTTGACCTCCCACCAGGAGGATCGCTTCCACTCGGTTCCTTTCTCCACGCGCGGTCGGAGAGAGCCTAGTGGGTGCGTGCCGCGGCGTACTGGTCCACGGCCCGCTGGTAGGAGGCCATGTGCGCCTCCGCGGACGCCGACCAGGAGAACCGCTCGGAGCGGGTGTGCGCGGCCTCGGCCAGTTCGGCGCGGCGGGACGGGTCGTCGATCAGGGAGGTGAGGGCGGCGCCGATGCCCTCCGGATCGGGTTCGGTGTAGGCGACCGCGTCGCCGCCGACCTCCGGGAGGGGACCGCGGTGGGTGGTCAGGACGGGCGCGCCGCAGGACATCGCCTCAAGGACGGGCAGCCCGAAGCCCTCGCCGCGGCTCGGGAGCGCCACGACCAGCGCGCCGCCGAAGAACCCGGGCAGGGCGGGCCAGGGCAGGTAGCCGGGGCGCAGGACGCGCAGCTCCAGCGGGACGGTGGCGAGGGCCGCGTCGACCTCGTCGTCCCAGCCGCCGCTGCCCGCGAGGACGAGCGCCGGCGCGTCGTCGCGGCCGGCGCAGGCCCGCACCCAGCCGCGGATCAGGTTCGGGACGTTCTTGCGGGGCTCCAGCGCGCCCAGGTAGGCGACGTAGGGGCGGCCGTGCAGGCCGAGGCGGTCGGAGACGTGCTTGACCTCCGCCTCGGACGGGCGGTGGAAGACCTCGTGGTCGACGCCGTGGTAGGCGACGTCGATGTGGGACGGGTCGGCGCCGAGGATGCGGACCAGCTCGTCGCGCGTCGCGCGGGACGGCGCGATCAGCCGGGTCGCGCGGCGGGCGGCGGTGCGGGTCGCCGACTTGATGTAGGAGGTGCGCACCGGGTCGTGCGGCTCCGGCTCGGCGAACAGGGTGACGTCGTGGATCGTCACCACGGTCGGCAGGCCCGCGCTCACCGGCATCGTGTAGGTGGGCAGGTGGATGACCTCGGCGCCGACGCGCCGGGCCACGTGCGGCAGGCCCGACTGCTCCCAGGCCAGGCGGGTGGCGCGATGCGAGAGCGTCGCGGGCCCGGCGACCACCTGCGCGCCGGGCACGAGGCCCTCATAGCGTTCGGCGTCCGCACGCTGGCAGGCGACGGCGAGGTCGGCGCCCTGCCGGTGCAAGGCGCACAGCAGGCCGTCCACATACCGGCCGAGCCCGCCGCGGTCGGCAGGCACGGCGGTGGCGTCGAGCAGAATCCGAGGCGCCACGGTCCACTCCCCCATCCAGCGCGGTGGCGTAGATCACTCTTTACTCTCCGAGCGTACGCCCGGAAGGCGCCAACTCGCCGGATCTCGTTCCACGCGATTCATCCGTGAGGGGCCCTCCCCACACGGCCACCGCTTACGCGCCCCGGCTCCCGCGCGGCCCTATCTTTTTCGGGCGCGGACCAGGACGATGCTGCCGCGCTCGTTCGGCGCGGCGCGGTCGGCGAGGGCGACGAGCGGCGTGAGCGGCGCGGCCGCGTTGAAGCCGACCCTGCCGCCGTAGGTGGAAAGGGACAGGTAGAGGCGCTCGGTGGCGGCGGTGCGGAACTGGTAGCTGTGACCGACGAGGTCGAGGCCGCGCTCGTCCATCAGCTTGCGCAGGCTGTCGTGGGTGTAGGTGTGCTGGACGTGGTATTTGGCCTTGTGCGCGTCGCGCAGTTTCGGCCAGGCGTCGGCGCGGCTCAGCACGTCGGCGGACATGAAGATCTCACCGCCGGGCTTGAGAACCCGCGCCATCTCGTCCAGCGACCTGCCGCCGTCGTCGAAGTGCTCGATCGCGCAGACCGACAGGACCGCGTCGAACGAGCCGTCGGCGAACGGCAGCCGCAGCGCGTCGCACTCGATCAGCGCGGGGGCGTGCGCGAGCGTCCGCCCGTAGACCATCTTGCCGCGGGCCAGGTCGATCGAGACGGCCTCGGCGCCGCGCCGGCGCGCGCGGCCGGCCCAGTAGCCGTCACCGCCCGCGACGTCGAGGACCCGCTTGCCGCGCAGGTCGCGCCCCATCCAGTCGAGCAGCGTCCCCGCCTCGCGGTACCGGCACACGTGCACCTGGTGCCCCATGAAGGCGACCACATCCGAAATCTTCATCGCTCCCCAACTCTAGGCGGAGCGGGCGGCCGCGAGGTCACGTTCGCCTACGCTGGGCGCGTGAAGATGAAGGTCGTCGCCGTCCGGGCCCTGCGCGTGCTCCTGGTCCTGCTCGCGCTCGCGTTCTGCGGCTACAGCGTGGCGTCCCAGTGGGACGCCGCGGTGGACGCGTTCCGGCAGATGTCGTGGGCGGTGCTCGCCGGGGCGCTCGCCGCGGGTCTGGCGGGGCTCTTCGCCTGGATGCTCGGCTGGCGGGAGTTCCTCGCCGGGCTCGGGTCGCCGCTGCCGGTGCGGGCCGTCTTCCGGATCTCGGGGATCAGCCAGCTCGGCAAGTACGTCCCGGGCAAGGTGTGGGCGCTGGTCACCCAGATCGAGATGACGCGCGAGCACAAGGTGCCGCCCGAGCGCAGCTTCGGCTCGACGATGCTGGCGGTCGCGACGTCCACCTCGTGCGGCCTCGCGGTCGCGGCGGTGACGCTGCCGCTGACGTCCGCGGCGGCGCGCCGGGAGTACTGGTGGCTGTTCCTGCTGGCGCCCGTCCTGCTGGTGATGCTGCACCCGAGGATCGTGAGCTGGGCGCTCGGCGTGATGCTCAGGCTCGTGCGGCGGCCGCCGCTGGAGCACCCGGTCAGCCTCGGCGCGACGCTCAGGGCCGTCGGGTGGACGGTTCTCGGCTGGGCCCTGTTCGGCGTGCACACCTGGCTGCTGTGCGCGGCCGTGGGCGGCGACGGCAAGGGGCTGCCCTTCCTGGCGACCGGGGCGTACGCGCTGGCGTTCGTCGCCGGCTTCCTCGTCTTCATCGCGCCGGGCGGCATCGGGGCCCGGGAGGCGGCGCTGACGGTCGTGCTGACGCCGGTGCTCCCGGCGGGCGCGCCGGTCGTGGTCGCGATCGCGTCCCGGGTGCTGCTGACGGCCGCCGACCTGCTGATCGCGGGCGCGGCGTTCCTGCTGGGCAGGACGGCCCCGGCGGCCGGGAATGAACCGCGGTCCGAACAGCTTGTGACGGGTACGCAGCCCACGACGGATGCGCAGCCTACGAAGGAGGGACCGTGACGGCCCCGATCACCGTGACCGACGCGACGTTCGCGGACGAGGTCCTGAGCAGTGACACCCCCGTTCTGGTCGACTTCTGGGCCGACTGGTGCGGGCCGTGCCGCATGATCGCTCCCGTGCTGGAGCAGATCGCCGCCGAGCAGGACGGCAAGATCAAGATTGCGAAGATGGACTACGACGCGAACCCTCAGACGCCGGGCAAGTACGGCGTGATGGGGCTGCCGACCCTCCTGCTCCTCAAGAACGGCGAGGTCGTGGAGCAGATCGTCGGCGCCAAGCCGAAGCGCGCCCTGATGAAGGTCATCGAACCGCACCTGTGAGCGCGTCGAGGTAGGCGGCCCACACCGGGCCGTGGTCGACCGGGCGGACGCCGGAGCGCAACCGCTCCGGCTCCCCCGGCGCGTAGAAGCGCCGGAGGGCGCCGGCGAGCGCCGGCACGTCGTCCGGCGCGCAGACCAGCCCGTCCACGCCGTCGCGGATCTGCCCGGCGAAACCGCCCACATCGGTGGCGATCACCGGAAGGCCGTACTCGTGGGCCATCCACACGTTCTGCGACGAGGTCGCCGACCGGTAGGGCATGACGAGCGCGTCGGCCGCCGCGAACAGCCCGGGTATGTCGGCGGCCGGGACGTACCCGGGCCGCAGCTCCACCCTGGACGCCAGGTCCAGCGAGCCGACCAGCTCACGGGTCTCGTCCAGGCCGCCCCAGAACTCGCCCGCGACGGTCAGCGCCACGTCGTCCGGGCCCTCGGCGAGGGCGCGCAGCAGGACGTCCAGCCCCTTGTACGGGCGGACGATCCCGAAGAACAGCAGCCGCCGGCGCACCTTCCCGTCGCCGGGCGCGGCGGCGCCGGCCGCGGGCAGGTGCGCGGCCATCTCCGCGACCCGCACCGGCCGCGGGGTGAGCCCCCGCGCCAGGCCGGCCTGCGCCTCGGTGTGGACGAGCACGCCGTCCACCTTCCGGAGCAGGCGCCTCATCAGCGGCTCGTCGTAGGGCTTGCGCTCGTGCGGCAGGACGTTGTGGCACAGCGCCACCACCGGGGTCCGGCCCCGGAGCCCGGCGAGGATCCCCAGGTAGGACGGCACCTGGACGGTGCTCAGCACGACCAGGACGACCAGGTCGCACGAGCTCAGCGCGCGCCCGGTGCGCCACCAGCCGTCCGGGCGGCGCCAGTCGAGCCGACGCCGGGTGCCGGGGAACGGCTCCCCCTCCGGCTCGGAGATCGTCTGCTGGCCGGGGTACAGGAACGAGGGGTACTGGGCCCGCCACGACTCGATGACGACGTCGTGGCCCGCCGCCGCCAGCCGGTGCGCCAGCTCGGTGGTGTGCCGGGCGCCGCCGCCCTTGTAGGGGAACGCGGGCCCGACGATCGCCACGCGCATGCCGCTAGACGTCCCCGCGCGAGCGGACGATCAGGTCGGCCAGCAGCGCCAGCGACGCGATGATCAACCCCGTCACGAAGATCATGATGGTGTTGTTGGCGAAGTAGCCGAAGTGCACCACCATGTCGAACACGCCCTTGAGCAGGCCGATCACGATCAGCCACAGCGCCGGCGGCATCAGCACCTTGAGCGGGTTGAAGTACATCACCATCCGCAGCACCTGAAGGATGTAGCGGTAGGCGTCCTTGGTGAAGTGGAACTTCGACTTGCCGGCCCGCTTGGCGTAGTCGATCGGCACGTACCGCACCGGGTGCTGGTTCGACAGGAACGCGATGGTGATCGTCGTGACGCAGGAGAACCCGGGCGGCAGCAGCCGCAGGTACGGCAGCGACACCTCGCGGCGGAACGCGCGCAGCCCCGAGTTCAGGTCGGGGATCTTCGTGTTGGTGAGCCGCTCGGCGACCTTGCGGATGAACCACTTGGCGGGCACCCGCAGCGCCTTGTGCGTCCCCTCCTCGGTGGTGCGCGCCCCGACGACCTGGTCGACCGCCGGGTCGGAGTCGAGGAGCTCGACCAGCTCGGGGATCCGGTCGTTGGGGTAGGACATGTCGGCGTCGGTCCACACGACGATGTCGCCGCGGGCCTGCTGGGAGCCGATGCGCCGGACGGTGCCCGAACCGCTGTTGTGCTGGAACGCCATGATGCGCATGTTCGGGAAGCGGGGCGCCGCCTCCTCCAGCCGGGCGAGCGTCGCGTCCGTCGAGCAGTCGTCGACGGCCAGCAGCTCGTAGGTCTTGCCGCTGGCGTCCATCGCCGCGCAGATGCGCTCGACCTCGTCGATCACGTGGTCCTGCTCGTTGTAGCAGGGCAGGACGATCGTGACGTGCACGGCGTCGGGGGCGGCCGGCGGACCGGGCGCGGGCACCGGTTCGGGCACGGGCGCGGGATCGGACGCGGGCTCCACATCGGCGGGCGGCTGGGGCTTCGGCTCGACAGACTGGGTGCTCACGCAGCGCGAGGATACTCGCCCCGGCGCGCATCGGCGGCCACTACGCCCCCGCGGGCTCGGCCGCCCACACCTCCATGGTCAGCCCCCAGGTGCCGCCGGGCGGCCCGGTGAGCGTGCGCCCGTCCTGCCGTGTCACCAGGTGCAGCACCCGCCGCGCCGCCCCGTAGGGGGCGACCTGCTCGGGCCTCGCCGCCATGATCACCGGGCGGCGCCCGGCCCGCCGCGCCCCGGCGGCGACTCGCCGCACGTCCTCGGGCGACGCGGAGCCGGTCGTGCGCGCGGCGGGCAGCCCGCACTCACCGCGGACGACCTGGAGGAACCGGTCGGCGGTGGCCTGCTCGACCATCACGACCGAGGCGCGCGCGGGCAGCGCCCGGCACATCCCCTCCACGGCGGTCACCTCGCCCTGCTCCGTGCGGGTCACCAGGTAGCCGCCGGACGTCAGCACGATCGGCGCCAGCATCAGCACGAACCCGGCGACCGCGCCCGCCCGCACCATCCCCGGCCCGTAGCCGAGCCGCCGGACGCGCTTGACGGTCCAGGCCGACGCGAACACCGTGAACAGCAGCAGGCCGGGGATGACGAGGCCGATCAGCCGGCGGGACGCCCACGGGTGGTCGGGCGTGATGCCGGGACGCACCAGCACCTGCGCGGTCGTCCAGACGACCATCGCGTAGGGCAGGAGCCATTCCGGGGACTGGCCGCGCAGCAGCCGCCGCACCAGCAGCGCCGCGCCGAACGTGGCGAACAGCAGCGCGGGAATACCGACGTACCAGAGGACCCAGTACAGCGACAGCTCGGAGTACTGCCGGGTGCCGTCGACCGGGAGGTCCTGGATCTTCTGGATCATCTCGATGAACCGGACGTTCATCGCGTCGTCGCCGGTCGCGGGCGGGCGGCGGACGGTCTGCACCAGCGGCCGGAGCGCGAAGCCCGCCATGACCAGCATTCGGCAAGCCGCTCCAGAGACCGTTCCGGGCACGCCATCAGGTCCTCGAAGCGGACGACGATGTGCGGCAGACCGTACGTGTTGG
>NZ_JBFARL010000300.1:0-7202 GCF_040674655.1 Actinomadura sp. NPDC049753
GCGCCGGCCGCCGCCTCCTCCGCGGCCGCCGCCGCGTCCCGGGCGTCCTCGATCGCGCGGGCCAGGTCCGCTTTTTCCGCCTCCAGCTGCTCGGCCGCCCGCAGGTTCTCCGCCTGGACGGACTGGAGCGCCGCCGCGTCCCGCGGCCACTGCTCCAGCGACATCAGCCCGCGCTGCAGCATCCGCGCCTCGGTCTGCCATGACAGCCGCCAGGCCTCCCCGACCGGACGGAGCGCCGCCGACCGCACCCGCGCCTCCGGAGCCGACGGCCCCTCCTCGGGCTCCACCGGCTCCACCGGCTCCACCGGCTCCACCGGCTCCACCGGCTCCACCGGCTCCACGGCGTCCTCGGGCGGCAGCGCGGGCAGCGGCTCCGCCCTGGTCACGACGGCCTCCGGCTCCGGGATCGCGTCGCCCACGGGCCGGAACTCGACCGTCCCGTTGGACCCCGGCTCCCGCAGCGGCGGCGGCTCCCGCTCGGCGGGCGGCTCCTCGACGTGCTGCTCCCCGACCTGCTGCTCCTCGACTGGTGGCAGCGCCTGCGTCCGTACCGACCGCGCCTCCGCCGTCTCCGGCCGCGTCTCGATCAGCAGCGAGAAGACATCGGGGTCGTCCTCCACGGCGCGCAGCAGCTCGGCGGCCCTCTCCGGGGTGGGGGCGATCAGGAGGGCCCGCCCGTCCGCCTCCGTGAGCTCCTTGACCGCGTCCCGGACGACCCGGGCCTCGTCGCCCTCGTCCGCCCGGACGAGCCGCGGCCCCTCCGCGCCTTCCAGCGTCGCGGGCGCGACGAGGAACCGGGCGAGCACGTCCCACTCCCCCGCGACCCGCCCGTCCCGCAGCGCTCTGAGAGCCGCGATGTGCGGCGCCCACCCCACCGGCGGGACGTCCTCGGGCACCTCCCGCAGCCGCGCGTCGAGCCCCTCGTAGAACTCGCTCAGCGGCCCGTAGACGCTCTCGACCAGCTCACGCCAACCCTCGTCGCCCGTGTCCGTCCCCAACGGAGGCGTCGGCTCGCCGACCTCGATCGGCACGGTCCCCAGCGCCGCCCGCGGATCGATCCCCTCGCCCTCGACACCGGACACGCGACCGGCGGCCTCCTCGCCCGCAACCGGTTCTGGGGAGGCGATGCCGCTCGCGGCGTCCTCCGACGGAACGTCCTGCCCCGTCTCCGCGCTCTCGGCGACCACCGCGTCCGTTATCGCATGGTCCTCTGCCGGCGGTGTCGGCTCGGGAAGTTCGGGGTGCGCGACTTCGCCGAAGCCCGGCTCGGCGTTGGCGTCGTCGGGCGGCTGCTCGTCCATGTCCGGCTCCGGAATGGCCGCGCCGGACGCGGGCTCGAGGCCCTCGGGCAGGGCATGCCGTGCCGAGGCGTCATCGCCGACTTGGTCGCCGTCCGCTACTGCGCCGAGGTCGGGCAGATCGACGGCCGTTGTGTCTGCGGCGGGCGCGGCACTGGGAGGCAGGTCGTCTTCCACCGTCTCCGGAAGGACCACGCCGCCTGCGGGGTCCACGGCTTCCGGTGGGACGGGCTGCGTGGTTCCTGGATCGGCCTGGGCGTCTGCGAGGTCGTCGTCCGGCTCGGGAGCGGGTGGCGCCGGCGGGGCCTCGGCCGGTGGGAGCGGGGCGGTCTCGGTGGGGGACGGTGTGACGGCCGGAAGGGCCTGGGTGGCCTCGGCGGAGGGTTCCTGCTCGGCGGCGCCCGGCAAGGGGACGGTCACCGTCGGCAGGTCGGAGTCTGGGACGTAGGAGGGTCCGGTGTTCTCGTCGGGTCCGTTGGTTTCCGAAGGCTGGTTCACGACGCCATCCCGTCCCAGATCGATCGTCCGGGGCCTGTATGTTCCCCTTCTGCTCCGGACTAACGTCTCACAGGCCGCGGACTCAGCGGTGACCCGCGAGGACCGCGTGATGATCTTCACCGGGCCGGGGCTCGGGGTCGGGGTGGACCACCGCGCCGGTGAGGCGGGGGAGGGCGTGCAGGAGGCTGTGCTCGGCGTCCACGGCGATCCGGTGGGCGCGGACGACGGTGGAGGCGGGGTCGACGACCACGTCGCACTCGGCGCGCAGGCTGTGGCCGATCCAGCGGAGGCGGACGTCGCCCACGGCCAGGACGCCGGGCGTGGCGCGGAGGGCGGCTTCGGCCTGGTCGACCAGGGCGGGGTCCACGGCGTCCATCAGGCGGCGCCAGACCTCGCGGGCCGTCTGCCACAGGACGGTCAGGATCGCCACCGTGATGAGCAGGCCGACGACCGGGTCGGCCCAGGGGGCGCCGAGGGCGACCCCGGCGGCCCCGAAGAGGACGGCCAGGGACGCGAAGCCGTCCGTGCGGGCGTGGAGGCCGTCGGCGACGAGCGCGGCGGAGCCGATGCGGCGGCCTACGCGGATGCGGTAGCGGGCCACGAGTTCGTTGCCCAGGAAGCCGACCAGCGCGGCGCCCGCCACGGCGGCCACGTGGTCCACAGGCTGTGGATGGGCCAGGCGGTGGACGGCGGCGTACCCGGCGGCGGCGCAGGACGCGGCGATGGCCAGGACGATGACGACGCCCGCCAGGTCCTCGGCGCGCCCGTACCCGTAGGTGTACCGGCGGGACGGCGGGCGGCGGCCGAGGAGGAACGCGACGCCCAGCGGGACGGCCGTCAGCGCGTCGGCGGCGTTGTGGAGCGTGTCGCCCAGCAGCGCCACCGAGCCGGTGAACGCGACCACGGCGGCTTGCAGCGCCGTGGTCGCGCCCAGGGCGGCCAGGGAGATCCACAGGGCGCGCATGCCCTGGGCGCTCGCCTCCATGGCCGAGTCCACCTTGTCGGCCGCCTCGTGTGAGTGCGGGCGCACCAGGTGGGCGAGGCGCCCTTTCCGCGAGTGCCCGTGCCCGTGCCCGTGCCCGTGGCCGTCCGCGTGTCCGCTCATCCTCCGATGATGGACCGGAAAACCCGTTGCAGCACCTCGACACCTGCGGCGTTGTCGCAGGTACGCGGGCTGCGTCAGTGCGGGTTGGTGGCCAGAAGCTCCGCCAGGAGGTCGTCCAGGGTGACGATTCCGGCGAACTCGTCGCGGTCGTCGTTGACCACGGCGAGCTGGGCGCGGCCGCGGCGCATGCGGCTGACCGCGTCCAGCACGGTCGTCCTCGCCGTGAGGACGGGGGCGGGGTGCGCCAGCTCGCCGGCCCGGCGCTCGTCGCCCGGCTCGATGATGGCGGCCCGGACGTGGACGATCCCCGTCATCGCGCCGTTCAGGTCGCGGACCAGCAGGCGGCTGTGGCCGCTGGCCGTGGCGGTCCGGCGGATCTGCGCGGCGGTCGCGTCCGCGTCGATCGTGGTGACGGACGTGGCGGGCACGACGAGGCTCCCGACCGTGGCCTCCCGCGCGGAGATCGCCCGGTGCAGCAGCTCGTGGTCGCGGCGGCCGATGAGGCCGAGGCGGCGGGACTCGCCGACCAGGTGGCTGAGCCGCGCCGGGTCGGTGTGGCTGTCCAGCTCGTCCTTCGGCGTGACGCGGATGAGCCGCAGCAGCGCGTTGGTCACCGCGTTCAGCGCCGACAGGATCGGGTGGGACACCTTCGCGAACGCGCGGAACGGCAGGGCGAGGATCATCGCCGACCGCTCCGGGTGCGCGATCGCCCACGACTTCGGGGCCATCTCGCCGACGACCATGTGCAGGAACGTCACGACGGCGAGCGCGCAGCCGAGCGCGACGGCCTTGGAGCCCGCCTCGGGGACGCCGAGCGCGTGCAGCGGCGGTTCGAGGAAGTGCTCGAACGCGGGCTCGGTGACGATGGCGAGGCCGAGCGAGCACATCGTGATGCCGAACTGCGCGCCGGCGAGCATCAGCGACAGCTCGCGGACGCCCGCGAGGGCGGCCACGGCGGGACGGCTGCCCTTCGCGGCGGCGCGTTCGAGCTGCGGGCGGTTGGCCGCGACCAGCGCGAACTCGGCGGCGACGAAGAAGCCGTTGCCGAGCAGCAGCGCGACGGTGACCAGCAGCGAGGTCAGCGGGTCCACGCGACCTCCTCCTCGCCGGACGGGACGTCCGCGGGGCGGGCCGCGCGGATCAGGATCTTCTCGGCGACCCGGCGGGCCACGCTCACGACCTCCAGTTCGACGGCGCCGCCGTCCAGTTCGACGGTGAGGCGGTCGCCGGGGCTCGGCAGCCGGCGCAGCTCCGCCATGACCAGCCCGCCGAGGGTGTCGTAGGCGTCGCCCTCGGGGAGGTCGAGGCCGGTGAGGCGGCCGACCTCGTCGATGCGCATGCCGGCGTCGACCAGCCAGGACCCGTCCGGCCCGGACGTCGGGGCGTCCTCGGGGCCGTCGGTCTCGTCGGCGATCTCCCCGACGAGCTCCTCGGCGACGTCCTCGAAGGTGAGGATTCCGGCGAGCCCGCCGTACTCGTCCACGACGCAGGCGAACTCCTCGCCGGAGTCGCGCATGTGCTCGATGACGCCGTACAGCGGCTGGCTGCCGGGCACCAGCAGGGCGGGCCGGGCGACGGATCCGACCGGCGTGGACGGGTCGAGCGCGTCGTCGGCGACCTCGCGGACGCCCGCGACGCCGATCACGTCGTCGACCTCCTGCCCGTAGACGGGGTACGCGCTGTGCCCGGTCTCGCGGATCAGCGCGACCAGGTCGGCGAGGGGCGCGGTCGCCGGCAGCGCGCGGACGTGCGGGCGCGGCACCATGACCTCGTCGGCCGTGAGGTCGCCGAACGACAGGGCGCGGTCGAGCAGGCCGGACAGGTCGGCGGGCAGGTGCCCGGCGCTGTGCGACTTGCCGATGATGTCGCCGAGCTCCTCCAGCGTCGCGCCGCTGTGCAGCTCCTCGACGGGCTCGACGCCCACGGCGCGCAGCAGCCGCTCCGCCGCGCGGTCGAACAGCCGGATCAGCGGCCCCGCGACCGTCAGGTAGACGAGCGTGGAGGCGGCCAGCACGCGGGCCAGCTGCTCGGCGCGGGCCAGGGCGAGGTTCTTCGGGAACAGCTCGCCGAGGAGCATCTGGACGAGCGTCGCCAGGACGAAGCCGGTGGCGAGGGCGATCGCGCCCGTGGCCCCTTCGGGGATGCCCACCAGGCCCAGCAGCGGCTCGATCAGCTCGGCGAGGGCCGGTTTGGCGATGAAGCCGACGACCAGGGTCGTCATCGTGATGCCGAGCTGCGCGCCCGACAGCATGAACGAGACCCGGCCGATGACCTTGAGGGCCCTGCGGGCGGAGGTGTCGCCGCGTTCGGCGGCCTGCTCCAGGGTCGCGCGGTCGGCGGCGACGTAGGCGAACTCCTGGGCGACGAAGTATCCGGTGGCGGCGGTGAGGACGATCACCGCGAGAACGCCGAGTGCCGCGGTCAGCATGGGGCACCGGGTCTATGACTGGGGTCCGACACCGCGGACTCACCACTCCTCTCGTTAATGACGTATCTGTCGTAACGTCACCAGGAACAACGAGGTTCCCCCTGCACAGGGTACGGGCACGTGAGGATCGGCGGAGAGCGGCGGTCTCGCGACGCGGACCTGACCAGACGGAAAGCGCCTTGTCTCGGTTAGTGTCACGGATCACACTTGTATGAGAGCGTACGTCCGATAGTGGACCGGTCCGTGCTCCCAGACCGGCTCTGCGGGCATGCTCAGGGGGGACCGGAGAAGACGATCGCGGGGCAGACGTTGGACCAGAGCGGGGCAGGGGCCGCCGCGCCCATGAGCCGTGAAGGCGTCGACCATGCCCTGCGCACGCTCCGGGACGAGCGCGACCGCATCGCCTCGAACCTCCTCGAACTGGAGCGCCACGACGGCGGCCGCCTGCTCAAGGGCGCCCGGCTCACCGGCGAGACGTGGCGGCGCTGGGACGCGGCGCAGGCCCGGCTGGCGACGCTGTGGCGGCTGTTCGACGCCTACCAGCGCGTGCTGGACGCGGCCGGTGAGCTGCGCGAACGGTCGCCCCGGCCGGACCCGGCCACGCTGACGGAGCTGTCCGGCCTGCTGGCGGGCCAGTCGGTCGAGCTGCCCGACGGGGAGATCCCGCTGGAGCACCGGACGCTGCTCGGCCCGCAGGAGCGCCGCATCACGCTGGACGAGGCCGTCGCGATGATGTCGGACGCCTACGAGTTCGTCGCGGGCGAGATCGCCGCCGCCGACGCCGCCTGGTCGGCGCTGCTCCAGCCGCTGGAGGACGCAGAGGAGAGCTGGCGCAGGACGGCCCGGCTGGCGCACTCGCTGGACGGCACCCGGCACCCCGAGCTCGACCGGGTCGGCCGTGAGCTGACCGCGCTCGGCCGGCTCGTCCGCACGGACCCGCTGTCGCTGGTCAAGGACGGCCGCGCCGACACCGCGCGGCTGGACCGCGTCTGCGCCATACTGACCTCGCTCGGCGACGAGCTCGCCGGCGTCGCCAGGATGCGCGAGGACTACGAGGAGCTCGTGGCGCGGGTCGCGGCCCGCGTCGAGGAGGTCGAGGACACGGAGCGGCAAGCCCACGACGCCCACGCGACGGCCCTCGACAAGATCCACTCCCCGAACCTCCCGGATCCCGCGCGGGGCCTCGGCGCCGCGCTGCGGGACCGGCTCGCCGCCCTCGAACGGCTGCGCGAGGCCGGCCGCTGGGTGGAGATGGCGGGGCGCTTCGCCGAACTGGAGCACGCCGCCGAGGAGGCGCTGGAACGGGCGCGCGGTGACCTGCGTCTCAGTGCCGGGCTGCTCGACCGGCGGGGCGAGCTCCGGGGGCGCCTGGAGGCGTACCGGGCGAAGGCCGCGCGGCTCGGCCTCGCCGAGGACGAGCGGCTCACCGTGCTGTACGGGGAGGCGCGCGAGGTGCTGTGGACGGCGCCCTGCGATCTGCGCAGGGCGACCACGGTGCTGGCGGAGTACCAGCGAGCGATCAGGGCGTGCGAGAGCGAGACGGGGACCCGGCGATGAACCGATGCACCCAGCCCGGCTGCACGGGCGAGGTGGAGGCGGACGGATTCTGCGACGTCTGCGGCATGGCTCCCGCCGCCGCGCCGTCCGCGGCGAACTCGTCACCGCAGCAGGCGCCTCAGCAAGCGCCCCCGGCGCCCCAGCCGGCGCCTCAATCCGCGCCTCAATCCGCGCCTCAGTCGGCGCCTCAGTCGGCGTCCCGCCCTGCCGCGGCGTTCAACCCGGCGCACACCGGTCCGGCGCCCATCGGCCCGTCGCCCGCCGGTCCGGCCCAGCCCGCGCGGACGGCTGCGCCGGTGCGGCCGGCCGCGCCCGC